>JAJTGL010000061.1:1061-31016 GCA_021297795.1 Planctomycetaceae bacterium | reverse complement strand
GTGCCAAGTTGCGCCCGACGAGTTCCTCGGATTTGAGCGGGCGTGTGCGCGCCGAGTCACACGCGGCCGCGTGGTTCGCGGACGGTGCGAGCTCCGACAGGGCGATCGGACTCTGGCGGCCCCTGGCCGCGGCGTGCCACCAGCCCTGACGTCGCGCAGCGACGGAAGGGTCGTGGTCGCCCCGGGTCACAAACCACGTGGGACGACGCTCCGAAGGAGCGACGGTCGAAAGCACGAACGCCGCGCGGTTGCGCGGCGTTCGTGGTGGATTCCCAGTTGCGACTCGTCACGCCAGAGCGAGCAAGTCGCGAAGCAGACGTGGCTCTTGCGGTCGCCGCTGCGGCGGCGACCTTTGGCGAGAGTCACGCCAAAGTGAGCGAAGCGGGCAACTGAAGCGAAGCTTCAGCCGCCCGCAACTCGCGAACGCTCAAGCACGAAACGCCGCCTTGTACGCGGCGACGGCGCCCTTGAACTCGTCCTCGATGCCCTTGAACGACTTCGAGGCGACGAGCTTGTCGCGGAGGTCCTTCTTCTGGGTGTTGAAGTACTCGAGGAGGCCCGTCTCGAACTTGTTCACGGCAGGAACCGGAACGTCGTCGAGGAAGCCGCGCGAGGCCGCGAAGATCGAGATGCACTGGTCGATGACGTCGAAGGGGCCGTACTGGCCCTGCTTCAGCAGCTCGACCATGCGCGCGCCGCGGTCGAGCTGGCGCTTCGACGCGGGGTCGAGGTCGGTGCCGAGCTGAGCGAACGCCTCGAGCTCGCGGTACGCCGCGAGGTCGAGTCGCAGCGAGCCCGCGACTTCCTTCATCGCCTTGATCTGCGCGTTGCCACCGACGCGCGACACCGAGATGCCGACGTTGATGGCGGGACGGATGCCTGCCGAGAAGAGCTCGGGCTGCAGGTAGATCTGGCCGTCGGTGATCGAGATCACGTTCGTCGGGATGTACGCCGACACGTCGCCTTCCTGCGTCTCGATGATCGGGAGCGCGGTGAGCGAACCGCCGCCGTTCTCGTTCGAGAGCTTGGTGGCGCGCTCGAGGAGACGGGAGTGCAGGTAGAACACGTCGCCCGGGTACGCCTCGCGGCCCGGCGGACGACGGAGGAGGAGCGAGAGCTCACGGTACGCGACGGCCTGCTTCGACAGGTCGTCGTACACGCAGAGGACGTGCTTCGGGGTCTTGCCCTGCTTCCCCTGCCACATGAAGTACTCGCCCATCGCGCAACCGGCGTACGGAGCGATGTACTGGAGCGGCGCAGCGGCCGACGCACCGGCGACGACGACGATCGTGTAGTCGAGCGCGCCGTTCTTCTTCAGCGTCTCGACGACGCCCGCCACGGTCGAATCCTTCTGGCCGACGGCGACGTAGATGCACACCACCGCGTCGGGGGTGCCCCAGTACTTCTTCTGGTTGATGATGGCGTCGAGGCAGACGGCGGTCTTGCCGGTCTTGCGGTCGCCGATCACGAGCTCGCGCTGACCACGACCGACGGGGACCATCGAGTCGACGGCCTTGATGCCGAACTGGAGCGGCTCCTTCACGGGCTGACGCGCGGCGATGCCGGGGGCGACGATGTCGACCTTCTGACGGCTCGACGCGTTGATCGCCGGACCACCGTCGATCGCGTTGCCGAGCGGGTCGACGACGCGACCGAGGAGCTCGGGGCCGACGGGCACCTCGAGGAGGTTGCCGGTCGCGCGGGCGGTGTCGCCCTCGCGGATCGACGTCGACTCGCCGTAGAGCACGCAGCCGACGGTGTCGAGCTCGAGGTTCATCACCTGGCCCATCACCTTGCCGCTCGCGCCCTGGAACTCGATGAGCTCACCGGCCATCGCCTTGGAGAGGCCGTACACGCGGGCGATGCCGTCGCCGACCTCGACCACCTGGCCGACTTCGGAGATCTCCAGCTTGCCCGAGTACTGCTCGATTTCCTGGCGGATGACTGTCGTGATCTCGTCGCTCTTGATCTTCACGGATGGGTCCTCGTGTTTGTCGTCTCGGTTGCCGGCGCGCGGCCGGGCGGGTGAGTTCGGAAGGTGTCGTGTGTCTTGAAGTCTGCTGGTTCAGGAGAGGAAGTCGCCGAGGCGCGAACGGATGCGGGTGGTCCCGCGGCTCGCGACCGACTCGTGCATGTTGCGGAGCTGCGTGGCGACCGAACCGTCGATCAGCTGATCGCCGATGCGGAGCTTGACGCCGCCGATCATGTTCGGATCGCTGTACTGGTGCAGCACGGCGTCCTTCGCGAACGCGTCCTTCACGCGCGCGCGCACCGTGGCGATGACCTCGTCGGAGGCCTTGCCGTCCACGGTGAACATGTCGACCTCGATGCGTCCGAGGCGGCTCTGCAGGAGCGCGTCGAAGGCATCGGAGATGTCGGCGATGCGGCCGGCGCGACCGTGCGCGGCGACCACGTTGATGAAGCGGTGGACGAGATCGGAGACGCGGCCCTTCACGATCCGGTCGAGAGCGGCGCGACGCTTGTCGTTGCCCACGATCGGAGTCTTGAGGAACTCGGCGAAGCGCTTGTCGCCGCGCACGATCTCGGCGAAGTCGCGGAGCTCGGCCGCGCACGACTCGGCGACGGAGTTGCCGCCGGCGCGATCACAGACCTCGAGGAGGCTCTGCGCGTACACGCTCGCGATTTCGTCGATGTTCTTGGTGGTTGCCATCGGGTGAGGCTCGGTTCGATCCGGTCAGTTGCGTGCGCGGGAAAGCTCCGCGAGGCTCTCCGTGACGAGGCGCGACTGGTCGCCTGCGCCCACCTCGCGACGGAGGATCTTGGACGCCATCGTGGTCGCGAGGGCGACCGCGTGGTCGTTGATCTCCTTCACGGCGGCCTGCTTCGCGCTCTCGATGTCGGCGATCGCGCGCGCCTTCATGTCGGCGAGCTCGGCGTCGTTCTTCGCGCGCAGTTCGTCGGCGACGCGACGGGCGGTGGCCTGCGCCGAGGCGATGGTCGCCGCAGCCTCGGCCTGCGCCTGCTGGAGCTTCTCCTCGAACTTCTTCTGCGCCGCCTGCGCATCGTGGCGCGCCTTCTCGGCGGCATCGATCTCGCTGCGGATCTTCTCGTAGCGCTCGTCGAGGCCGGCGATGATCTTCGGCCACACCAGCTTCGAGAGCAGGATGAAGAGGAACAGCGTCACGACGATCGCCGTGCCGTAGGAGAGGAGCTTGAACGCGAGCGGGTTCACGGCTCCGCCTTCGGCGGCGAGCGTGACGGGAACGAGAGAGAGCGCGTTGGTCATGGTGTGGGCTCGTATCGAGCGTTGCTTCGGAACATCCCGGGATGCGTTGCCGCAGCGCGGGAGAATCGGTCGAGGCGGGTTTCCCCGCCCCGACCGGGATGGACTGTGCTTCCCGCGTCCCGGATCAACCGAGGACGGCGAGGAGGCCGACGACGACCGCGAACAGCGCGACGCCTTCGATGAGCGCCGCGGTGAGGATCATCTGGGTCTGGATGGTCGACGCAGCCTCGGGCTGACGGGCGGTCGCCTCGACGGCCGAGCCACCGATGCGGCCGATGCCCATGCCCGCGCCGATCGCGCCGAGCGAGGCGCCGATCGCGGCGAGGCCCTTGGTCATGTCGGCGCCACCGGCGGCGGCAGCCGCGCCATCCTGGCCGAAGGCCGGGGCGGCGATGAAGGCGGCGAGGGCGGCGAACGGAACGATCTTCGAGAACTTGCTCATTGCTGACTGTGCTCCAAAGGGGTTTGGTCTTTGCTCGGACGCCGTGGGATGCGCCGGTTGAAGGATGGAATCATTCAGCCGGGCCTCCCACGAGCCCGGATTTGGTCGGATCAGTGCGCGTGCGCACCGTGGCCGTGATCATGCCCATGCGCATGGTCGTGATCGTGGCCGTGGTCGCCGTGGTGGCTCATCATGCCGATGAACACCGCGGTGAGGAACATGAAGACGAAGGCCTGCAGGAAGGCGACGAAGAGTTCGAGCACCGAGATCGCCACGGCGGCGACGACCGCGACGGCGGATACCGGCACCGCGAGGCCCCAGCCCTTGGCGCTGTAGGCGAGGGCGCCGAAGCCAAGCAGGGTCGCCAACAGCGTGTGGCCCGCGACCATGTTCGCGAAGAGACGAATCGAGAGCGCCGCCGGCTTGATGAACAGGCCGAGGATCTCGACCACCAGCATGATCGGCACGACGGCCTTGAGCATGAGGGGTCCGTAGAGGAGATCCTTGCCGCCGGCCATGTGCTCGATGAAGCCCTTCACGCCGAGATCGCGGAAACCCTGGTAGAGGATCGCGAAGAAGCTGAGCGTGGCGAGGCCGGCCGTGACGGCGATGCTCGCCGTCGCGGTGCCGCCGAACCACACGGGCGTCTCGCCGGGCGCGAGCTTGTGCTCGTGTCCGAGCAGCGTGAAGACGAACTCCTGGATGTCCATGAACGGGATCATCCCGAACAGGTTCAGCATCAGGATGAAGAAGAAGATCGTCAGGAGGAACGGGAGGAAGCGCGCGGTCGTCTCCTTGCCGAGGAGCGGCTGGAGCACGCCGTCGCGAAGGCCCTGGACGATCACCTCGATGATCTGGGCGATGCGTCCCTTGGTGAGGTAGCGGTCGGTGCCGGCGCTCGAGGGACCGGTCGCGATGCGCTTGGCCGCCATCGAGAGGACGACGAAGACGATCACGGCGCCGACCACGAGCGAGATCGCGCTGAGCGCGACCTTGTGCTCTCCGATCGAGAAGCCGTGCAGATCCTTGTCGACGACGTGCTCGATCGGGTTGCCGCCCGCGAGGATCGACGGCGCGAGATCGACGATCGTGAACATGCTTTGGCTCAGGCTCATGCAGGGACTCGTGCAGTGCATCATGAGGTGCGTCATGAAGCGGGTCGCGAAGGGACGAACGAAGCGAACGTTTCCGGCGGGCAGCCCGCCGTGCGGCTGCCCCGTCCGGAGCATTGCGACTCGTGAAAACCTTCACGAAGTCGCGCCGCGCATCTCGACAGCCGGGCGCCAACCGCCTGGGGCTGTCATCTCTGGTCATGTCGGCATCACTCTGTGTCCGCCGACCCACTCGCAGACGGAGGAGCGGGACGCGCCACCGACTGCATCGCCTGCATCAAGGTCACGATGTCCGCGACGAGGATGAGCAGGTACCCCGCGAGCGACCCGAGCAAGACGGGACGGGCCTCCGCGAGGAGGAGAAAGTATAACGAGAGCGCCAAAAGCGGTGTGAGGACGAATCGCACCAGCGTCGACGCCAGATACGCGTTCGCAACACCCTTGCCCGGGGTGAGGATCGCCCCCAGCAGCGTGCCGCCGAGGTGGGCCGCGGTCGCAGCGCAAAGTCCGAGAAGAACGCCCTTGTAGACGCTTTCCGGGAACTTCCATCCCTGGTGGACGATCGCCCAGAGGATGATGAGCCCCGCTCCGGCTCCCACGTTCACGGCGAGCAGCTTCGCCGTCGGGTAGGCCTGCAGCGGCCGCGGCGCGGACGGGGCATGGGTCGGTGTCGCATCGGGGTTGGTCAACTGGTCCTCCGTCGTCTTCGGCATCGGGTGCCGGCATTCTCCGTCCGTCTGCTCTCGGGCCCGGGCCTCGGAGTCTCGTCCGTTTGGTGCCGACCGTTGGCCGCCGGCGACCACACCCCCACCCTCCTACCGATCCGTTCCCGGGGAATCGCCACCGTTCGGCTCTTCTCGGGGGGCGCCTCCGGACGAACGCGTCCCGGGAGGCTGCCGCCGTGGGGGCTGGGTCTTCAGCGCCAGTCGGAACACCGACATCATCGCCACCACGATCCCGGCGATCGAGCCAACGACGATCCATCGGTTCTTCGTACCGAGCAGGTAGTCGAGCCCGTATCCGAGCAAAACCCCGGCCGCGACCTCGCTGAGCATCTGCGAACCGATCCCCAGCAGCGACGCATCGACCGAGGAGAAGAAGGGCTTGCCGCGGATGCGCGAGGAGGGATCCCGACGCGGCCCGGAGGCGCCATTCCCTCGAGACGCGCGCGCGTCCACCCCGGCTGGCTCCTTGGGCGACTGCGACGTGTCGGTCGGAGGGCGGCTTTCGTCCTGCACCCCTCCAACGTACCATCTCGGCCCCATGGCGATCCGAGACGAAGAAGTCATCGACGTGACCCCCACCCGCCTCACCCGCGGCGAGGCGCTGTTCCTTCCCTCGATCTTCAAGGGCCTCGGCACCACGCTGCGCCACTGCTTCGAGAACATCGGGCGCGGCGGCTCCAACAAGAAGAACATCTGGGTGCTGCAGTACCCCGAGATGAAGCGCGACGACCGCCCGGTCGAGGAGGGCGGCCAGTACCGACCCTACTTCCGTGGCGTACACCGCCTCAACAAGGACGAGGATGGACGCGTGCGCTGCGTCGCCTGCTTCATGTGCGCGACCGCATGCCCGGCGAAGTGCATCCACATCGTCGCCGACGAGAGCCCGTGGTCCGACCGCGAGAAGTACCCGAAGCAGTTCGACATCGACGAGCTGCGCTGCATCTACTGCGGCATGTGCGAGGAAGCGTGCCCGTGCGACGCGATCGAGCTGACGCCGCACTACGAGGTGACGGGCCTCTCGCGCCAGGAGCTCATCTTCGACAAGACGAAGCTCCTTCAGGTGTACGACGAGACCGTCGGCGAAAAGCCGATGTGAGCGCGCGCGACGCAAGGCGCCGTAGGCCGTAAGCGCCGCAGGGCGCCGAGATCCAACGTCATCCGATGCTGCGGGAACCGGCGCCTCGCATGGCGACGGATGCGGCTGCCGAATACGGACAACCGCTTCGCTCCGTCGAATCCGGTGCTGTTCCCGCATCCGACCGACGCGTTCAGTCCTGCGGCTTCGGCGCTTCAGGCTGACCCTGCTTCGGCGCGCTGTTCGTCTCGTCCTTCTTCTTGTCGTCCCTCTTCTTCTCGTCCTTCTTCTTGAAGAGGTCGATGATGCCGCCGACCGCCTCGATCGCGCCTGCCGGATTTCGGCGGATCGCGTCGCCGATGTCGGGAAGCTCGAGCGATTCGGCGAGCTTCGCAGGCCGACCCTGTGCGTCGAACAGCGGGCCGGACAACTTCACGCCGACCACGAGGCTCTTGAGGAGCTCGGGGCTCACCGCGCCGATCGAGTCGAAAAGCCGACGCGCATCGCTCGACCAGTTGCCCGCATCGGAGAGCGGAACACCGGTCGTGATCGCGATGGCCCGCATGGGGACCGACGCGAGATCGATGTCGCCCGTGAACACGAGCGAGTTCTTCCACCCGGCCGTGCCGGACGCCTGCGTCGTCTTGCCGGCGCGCAGCGCGAAGTCGCGGTAGGTCAGGCGACCCTTCGCGATCCGCCCGCGCAGCGGTTCGATGAACGCCTCGAAACCGTCGGTGCGCCCGGCCTGCGCCGCCATCAGGATCCAGGAGAGGAACCCGGAGTTCACCAGCTTCACCTCGCCGGTCTCGAGCGTGAACTCGGCGTCGAAGCGGCGACGATCGCCGTCGAGCGGCCACGCGAGATTCGCGAGCGTGAAGCGCGCGGGCGCACCCGTAACGACATCGGCGAAGATCTGGTGGATCGGGGCGAGGAGCTGCTCGCGCACCGGTTTCGAGAGAGCGAGCGTCGCGGTCATCGGCTTCGCGGACGAAACCCGTGCGAAGCCGTCCGCGATCGCGACCTCGGGCACCTCGACGCGCGCGTTCGGAGAGGAGAGCGACGCCTTCACCGTACCGCGGGCGGCCGGCGTTCCGGCACCGACGACCTTCGCATCGATGTCGGCATCGATCGCATCGCCGAGATAGCGCGCGATCGCACCGTCGGTCGCGCCCAGCGCATCGAAGGTCGCCGACGGGAATCCACGCGCGGCGACCACCGCATCGATCGCGAGCGGTGCTGACGCCGCGCCCGGCTCCGCCTCGGCGAAGAGGCCGCGCAACCTCGCGTCCGCATCGAGGGTGCCGCGCGCATCCGCCGACGTGCTGTTCGCCGGCTTGGCCGTCGCGATCTTCAGCGCGATCTCCTCCGAGGCGCGCGTGGCCGAGGCCGTGACCGCGAGCGCGCCCGTCGAGACCGTGCTCTTCGCGCCGCGCTCGTCGGTGATCTCGATCGAGACGGGCGAGATCGAGCCACGCGCGTCGATGGCGGCGCCCGCGAGGCCCGGCTTCCAACTGGCGTCGATGGGAACCTCGAGCGACGCGATCGCGAGGTCGACCGTCACCGGCGACACGATGCGGCGCTTCGTGTCCTGCGCGAGACCAGCAAGCCGCGCGAAGACGTCGGGCGCGATCTCGGTGTGGAGCGATCCCTTTGCGTTGGCCACTCGTCCCACGGCCGTCTCGGGCAGGGTCGCATCGAGTTGCGAGCGGAACCGCGGAAACGCGGCGGAGATCGCCGTCGTCGCAACGTCGCGCTCGGTGATCATGACGCGCAGCGTTCCCGGGCCGCCGAGCAGACCGGAGATGCGACCCGGTTCGAGTCCAAGCGGCGCCTCGAGCCGCGCCACATCGAGCGCGGTCGCCTCGAGCGTGCCTTCGGCCCCTGCGAACACCCTCGCCTCGACCGGCTTCCTCCAGGCGAGATCGAAGGCGACCGCTCCATCTCCTCCAGACGAACCCAGCGCGAGCGTCCCCTTCGCCGACGCGCGCTCCTCGCGCACGACGTACGTCGCGTCAGTCGCGATGCGCGCGATCGAGATCGGAGCCGCGAGGCCCGGTGCGCGACGCACGACGAGATCCTGCAAGGTCGCGTTGCCGGCGATGTCGCCGGCCGGGGCCCAGCCCGCCTCGCCACGTGCCATCGCGAACGCCGGCACGCGCAGCGCATAGCGCGCACCCGGTTCGAGTTCGATGCTGTCACGAAGACCGATCGAAGCAAGTGCTTCACGGGTCAGCGTCCCGTCGCACACGATGTCCCGAAGCGCGACCGAGTCCTTCGCGATGCGCACGGCGCCGCGCGCCGCCGTCGCCGCCGCCGCGAGATCGAACTCCGCGGACAGCGCTCCAGACTCGGTCTTGTTGCGCAGCGAGAGTCGCATCGGTCCGCGCCCGAGCACCCCGATCCGATCCCCCGCCGAGGGCGCCATGCGGGCCACGAATGAGGGATCGAGACCGGCCAACTCGATCGAACCCGTCAGACCAAGCGCCGCCGGATCGGAGAAATCCGTCGGAATCCGGTCGAACGACTGCCGGACGCGCGCCTGCGCGCCGTCGATCTTCGCGCCGAGCGCGAGAGAGCCGGCCCGGCTCGCGCCGGGCAGCGTCACATCGAGCGCGAGATCGTTCACCATCGCGGTGGCCTCGCCTCCCGAGATCGCGAGCGCGCCACCGAGTTCCGCGTGCAGTTGTCCGAGCGGCTCGCGTCCGGGCACGACATCGAGACCCGTTGCGGCGACACGGAGATTCGATGTCGCGGTCCCGACACGCACTGCTCCGTTCGACAGACGCTCGACGAGCGTCGGATCGAGACCGATCAGCGCATCGAACGCGCCACCCGTGATTGCGCGACGCGCGAGATCGACCCGGCCCGAGCCGTCGGCCTTCAGCGTGCCGACATCGCCGTAGCGGGCCTCGAACACGCCGTTCAGCCGCGCGGCATCCTCGCCGATCGGTTTATCCATGACGAGACCAAGCACGTCGATGCGCACCGGGACTGCCGCGAACGAACCGCTGTCAGCGCCCTTCCAATCGAACGACCGGGCGAGACGCACATCGAACTGACCACCGAGCGCGCGCAACCCGCCGGCAACGGCCTCCCCGGGCGACGTCGCCGACGGACCCTCCCAGGCGAGCTTCGTCGCACTTGCGGTCGCGGCGAGCGGGGTGTCGGTGTCCACGCCGAGGCTTCGCAGCAACTCGGGCCGCATCGAGAGACTCGCCGCCAGAACGCCGTTCGCGACACCCGTGGGCCGACCCGCGTCGTCCGCGACCACATCTCCTTCCAACGAGAGCCGAAGCCTGCGCGCATCGAAACGGACGACCGCCCGCGAGCCAAGCGAACCGGCGTTGGACTGGGACGGGGCCGTGATGACGGCCCCCGTCGCCGCGACGCCGGCGTCCTTCGCGATCGAGATGTCGGCGACGTCGCCGATGTCCTCGACGAGATCGAGCCGAACACCCGGTGCGATTTCGGGCACGTAGGGCTGCAGGATCGCAAGTGGCACCGACCTCGCCTCGACCTTGGCGACGATATTGGCGAAGACGGAGGCCGGGTCGCGGATCAACGCGCCCTTCGCATCGAGGACAGGCCCGACCTCGACCGCGGCCACGATGGTCGACGACTCCGCACCACGCACGCGCAGCGCCGCATCGAGCGTGGCCTTCGTCCGCTCAGGCGCCGCATCGATCGAGAGCTCGAGCCGTTCGGCAAGCGCGTCGGCCGGGCCCGGCAGCGGCAGATCGGTGGCGTCGACATCGATCGTGCCCTCCAGTCGCGAGGGATCGAGCGCTGCCTCGACGCGTGGCACGCGGACATCGACCGAGGCCTCGAACGCGCCGTTTCGCTCGCCGACACGCGTCTTCGCCTGGATGTCGGCCTTCGCGGCAAGCGCACCGTTGGCGTCCTCCGACAGCGCGATCGCTCCCGACAGTCCCTCGATCGCGTAGAGGAGGGCATCCTGCTGCGTCGCCCGGAGATCGATCCCTGCGAGTTCGATCGAGATGCGTCGTCCGCCGAGGAGCGCACCTCCGTCCTCTGGCGTACCCGAGACGGCTGCGTCCGGCTGCGCGACCGGCGTGGTGCCGGGCTTGGCAAGGCGCGCGAGCGCAATACCGCCGTCGGCATCGACCGCGGTCGCCAGATTTCCGCGCAGGCGGAGGTCGACGGCGTCACCGGTCGCAAGCGACCAGAGCCCCTGCGCGATCTCGGCATCCATGCGCACCGAGCCGACGCCGGCACCCCCGTCGATCGCGAGCGCGGAGATCTTCTGCGGACCCGACCAGCCGAGGCTCACCTCGCCGACGGAGACGGATCCGTTGACGCGTGCAGCCACCTCGCGCGTGATCCGGTCGCCGACATAACCCGAGAGCAGCGTCGGAGCGAGCAGCACCAGCAGCGCGGCGACGATCCCGCCGCCCATCGCGATACGACCGAGCGTCCGGAATGACCGAGGCTTCTTCTGCTCCATACGACCCTCCAGACACCCGCGACGATGCCGACATCCCCTCTGCAGCATCGGAATCGAAAGCCACCAGGGACGCCGACGATAGCAGCGGCGGAATGGTCGCCCGGCGCGCACAACGCATTCCGCACACCATTTTGAGAGCGCGCTCGTCGGCCGTCTCCGGGATGTCGGGAAGTTTGCCCGCCCGCGGCGCGAATCGCGCGCACCGGATCAGTCCGATTCGACGCGATTCAGTCGATCGCAACCGGCTGCGCGGACTTCCCCGGCGCAAGCCGCAGCATCCGCTCGAGCGCGAGCTTCGCGAGGCGCTTGGCCTCGGGGTGCACCGAGATGCGGTTCACCACCTTGCCCGCCGCGAGATGATCGAGGCACCAGGAGAGATGCGCCTGGTCGATCCGGTACATGGTGGTGCAGAGACACTGGCAGTCGCTGAGGATGCGCACGTCGACGCCGCGCTCGGCCGCGCGCCGCGCGATGCGGTTGACCAGATGCACCTCGGTGCCCACCGCCCAGCGCGAACCGGGCTCGGCCTTCGCGATCTCGTCGATGATGAACTCGGTCGAGCCCGCGAGATCGGCGATGTCGACGACCTCCTGCGCGCATTCGGGATGGACGAGCACCGTGCGGCGGTCCTTGCGCGCCGCGGCGACATGCTCGGGACGAAACAGCTTGTGCACGCTGCAGTGACCGGCCCAGAGCAGCACCTTCGCGTCGACGATCTCCGCGGGCGTCAGGCCACCGCGGTCGAGCTTCGGATTCCACAGCGCGGTCTCCGCGCGCACGCCGTGCCCGGCGCCGGCGGCGTCGATCTCCGTGGTCAAGCCGTGCCGCTTCGCGGTGTTGCGCCCGAGATGCTGGTCGGGGAGGAAGAGGATCTTGATCTCCTCGTCACCCTCGCGACCACCGCGATCCTTCGGCTGGTCGCCGCCCGCGAGCGCCCACTCGAAGACGCGCATCGCGTTCGAGCTGGTGCAGCACGCGCCGCCGTGCTGGCCGACGAAGGCCTTGATCGCGGCCGTCGAGTTCACGTAGGTGATCGGCACCACGCGCTGGTTGCGCCCGGAGGCCCGGATCGCCGATTGGATCGACTCCCATGCGTCGACGGTGTCGTCGTACGCGGCCATGTCCGCCATCGAGCAGCCTGCGGAGAGATCGGGCAGGATCACCTCGACGTCGTCCGGCGTCAGGATGTCGGCGGTCTCGGCCATGAAATGCACGCCGCAGAAGACGATGTACTTCGCGCCACGCTTCGGCGCCTCGGCCGCGGCCATCTGCGACAGCTTGAGGCTGTCGCCGATCAGATCCGCGTGCTGGATGACATCGTCCTGCTGGTAGTGGTGGCCGAGGATGAGCAGCTTCGAGCCGAGTTCGGCCCTCCGCGCGGCGATCGAACGCGCGAGGTCGGCCTCGGTCGCGTTGAGATAGCGTTCGGGTAGGGACGGCTGCCAGAGCATGGATCGACAGTCTACGCGGCGATGCGGCGCGCGACAGCGAGGAAACCGATGCCCACCGCGAGCTCGATGACGCCGGCCGCGAGGAAGATCAGCGGGAATCCCCACAGGCGGAACCACGTGTCGATGGTCGCGTCGGTGGGATCGGCGGGGTTGTAGCGCACGGGTACGGCCGCGCCGACCGCGAAGGGATCCGACGAACCGATCTTCGAGCGGAACTCGTGGCGCGTGCCATCCGGCGTGTTGAACTCGACGATCTCGGCGCGCGTCGGGCGGGTCGAGCCCCTCGATGAGCCGGGTGTCGTGCCGCGCGGCCCAGCGCCGTTCACCGGCATCTGGCCCGAGGAAAGCCCGATGGACTGCCCGATCACGCTGCCGGTCGTCGTCACCGACGTCGCGTGCCACGTGTTCGTGCGCCAGAGGGCGAAGCCTGATCCGAGGACGAAGCCGATGCCCATGACGACCATCCCGATCACGACCACGCGGGCCGCGACACGGAAGATCGCCGGCTGCATCGCGTGAAAGGCTGGACTTGCTGGCATGGCTCCTCCTCGCGCGCCGGAACGCGGCGCGCATGTTGCATCGGTCGCCGTCAATCATCGTCGATCGTCGCGTGATCGTCGCGCGCCGGAAGCGGTTCGCCGTCGACGAGCTCCGCGGACGGAGCCGCCGTGCGCGTCGCGACCGCAGGCATGCCCGCACGCATCTCGATCGCGCCTGCAAGGGCCTCGGCGTGGATGTCCGAGTCGCACACGACGAACAGCGTCGAACCCGACCCGCTGACATGGACCGGCGACTCGGCCACCACCGCCACCCTCGCGATCGCCTCGGTGAGCGCGGGCGCGACCGCGCACGCCGCGACCGCGAGGTCGTTGAAGGGCGCATGCGGCGCGATCCGATCGCCCGCAAGCGCGCGCACGCGCGCCGGATCGAGGAGTGCGTCGGGACGCAGCGCGTCGAACGAGCGGTACACCGCGCCGGTCGGGCACTGGATCTCCGGGAAGACGAGGACAAGATGCGTCTCGGTCGCATCGACCGGTTCGAGCGTCTCGCCGGTTCCCTCGACGATCGCGTGTCCCCCGCGGACGAGGAACGGCACGTCGCTCCCGAGCTCGCGCGCGAGCGTCTCGAGGAACTCGCTGCGCAGGTTGAGCTCGAAGAGCGCGTCGATCGCGCGCAGCATCGCCGCACCGTTGGAAGATCCGCCCCCGAGCCCGCCGCCGACCGGAATGCGCTTCTCGAGCTTCAGCTGGACCGGGAACTTTCGACCGAGCCGCTCCTCGAGCAGGAGGTGCGCGCGCACCGCAAGGTCCTTCCGGATCGACCAGTCGATGTCGGTCCGGCGCCGCGCCTCCGCGTGCCAATCGATCGAATAGCGCGAGAAGCGGTCGGGAAGCAGGCGCTTCACCTCGAGATCGTCGCCGAAGGAACAGGTCGCCATCAGCGATGAAATCGGATGCATGCCGGTCGCATCCGGCGCGCCCACCGAAAGGGCGAGGTTCACCTTGGCAGGTGCGAAGGCATGGACGACCGCGGGCATCCCCTGAGAATAGCGCCGTCGCGGCCGCAACGCGGTATCTTTCGCATCCCATGGCTATTCCCCGCGCCTACGCCCCGGTCGATCTCGACGCCACCCGCTTCGACGCCCTCGAGCCCCACTACCGCGAACTGCTCGGCCGCACGCTGGCGAACGCGGACGACCTCGAGCAGCTGATCCTCGGATCCTCGACCGGAGCGACCTTGATGCGCTGGTCGCCGAAAAGCAGGCGAACCTCTACATCGCGACGACCCGCAACACCGAGGACAAGGCCGCCGAGGCCGCGTTCCTCGGCTTCGTGCGCGACGTCGAGCCGAAGCTCAAGCCGATCCTGAGCGAGCTCGACAAGAAGATCGCGACGAGCGCGCATGCGGACGCCCTGCCGAAGGCGCGCTACGAGGTCCTGCTGCGCGGCATGCGCGTCGACATCGAGCTCTTCCGGGAGGCGAACATCCCTCTCGAGACCGAGCTCGCCGAGCTCGACCAGAAGTACAACCAGACCGTGGGCCGCATGACGGTCGACTTCGACGGCCAGACGCGCACCATGCCGCAGATGGCACGCCTGCTCGAGGAGACCGATCGCAGCCTGCGCGAGCGCGCCTGGAAGGCGATCGCCGCGCGGCGCCTGCAGGACCGGGACACGATCGACGACATCTACGACAAGATGCTCTCGCTGCGCCACCAGATCGCGCTCAACGCGGGCTTCCCCAACTTCCGCGACTTCCAGCACCGACGCTTCAAGCGCTTCGACTACACGCCCGACGACTGCATGCGGATGCACGCGGCGATCGAGGCGCATCTCGTGCCGATCCAGCGCCGCCTCGACGCCGAGCGCGCGAAGGCGCTCGGACTCGCACCGCTCTGCCCGTGGGACCTCGGCGTCGACGTGAAGGGCCGCAAGCCGCTGCGTCCGTTCGAGAAGGCCGACCAGCTGATCGACGGCTGCTCGCGCATGTTCCACGCGATGGGCGGCGGTCTCGGCGAGATGTTCGACACGATGCGCGCCGGCGACTGCCTCGACCTCGAGTCGAGGCCGGGCAAGGCGCCGGGCGGCTACCAGTACCAGCGCCAGCACTCGCGCACGCCGTTCATCTTCATGAACGCCGCGGGCATGCACCGCGACCTCGTGACGATGGTGCACGAGGCGGGCCACGCGTTCCACTCGATCCTCTCGAAGGGGGACCCGCTCGTCGACTACCGCAACGCGCCGACCGAGTTCGCGGAGGTCGCGTCGATGTCGATGGAGCTCCTCACGCTCCCCTATCACGGCGAGTTCTACGGCGAGGACGAGTGCCGCCGCGCCGTGCGCGAACGGCTCGAGAAGTTCCCCGCCACGATGACGTGGATCGCCACGATCGATGCGTTCCAGCACTGGATCTACACGAACCCGGGACACACGCGCGCGCAGCGCACCGAGGCGTGGCGCGGCTTGGTCAAGCGATTCGGCAACGACATCTCGTGGGACGGCTGCGAGGACGCGCGCGACGCGCAGTGGCAGCGCCAGCTGCATCTCTTCGGCATGCCGTTCTACTACATCGAGTATGGCATCGCCGAGACGGGCGCGATCCAGATGTGGATGAACGCGCGCCGCGACCAGTCGAAGGCGCTGGCGAACTACCGCAAGGGCCTCGCGCTCGGCGGATCGCGTCCGCTGCCCGAGCTCTTCTCGGCCGCGGGCCTGCGCTTCGAGCTCTCGAGCGCGCTCATGAAGGAGCTCGCGACCGAGGTCGATCGCGAGCTCGTCGGCGCGGGTCACTAGGCGCGGGTCACTAGGCGCGACGCAGCTCGAACTCGATCGCAGGAACGTCGACGCCCGTCGCGGCGCACGACGCGATGCGCGAGCCGGTCTCGACGAAGCCGCAGGCGACGAGCACGTGCATCGACGCGCGATTCGTCTCGTGGACATGCGCGGTCAGCAGCGCGATCGACGGCGTGCGCTCGAAGAATGAACGCCGGACGACCGCCGCGAGCGCCTCCCGCGCGTAGCCGTTTCCCCAGTGGGGCCGAGCGATCCAGTAGCCGACCTCGGCGACGGTTCCGCCGGGTTCACCATGCACCCCGATCGCGCCGATCGCGCGGTCCATCGGGTCGTCGCCGCGGACGAGCACGAAGTGTTCCATCGCGCCGTCGACACGGCCGCGCTCGACGATCGCGAGGAATGCCCGAGCGTCGCGCTCGGTGTAGGGATGCGGGACGCGCGCGAGCCGACGCGACACCTCGAGGTCGTCGAGCGCGGCGACGGTCGCATCGATGTCCGTCGCACGCATCGGTCGCAGGAGAAGCCGCTCGGTCGAGAGGGAAATCGCCTCGGAGCCCATAGCCGAAAGGTACACCTGCGAGTCCTTCCTGCACTCGGCGCGGCGTTCGCACTTCGCACCGCCGTCCGGATTCCTGCAGGAGGAGCCGACTTCCCCGCGCACGTCGCGCCGCCCGCCGGGATACGCTCTCCTTGCCATGACCCCCGCGACACCGCGTGACGCAACCTCCGACCCCGCCGGGCGCCCGCTCGATGCGGAAGGCTTTCGTCGCGCGGGTCACGCCCTCGTCGACTGGATCGCCGACTACCGCGAGCGGATCGCCGAGCGACCCGTCGCGCACCTGCCGCCACCGGGCGCGATCCGCGCGAAGCTCCCGCCGCGCGCGCCCGAGCAGGGCGAGCCGATGGCGGAGATCCTGGCCGATCTCGACTCGGTCGTGATGCCAGGCATCGTCCACTGGCAGCATCCGGGCTGGTTCGCGTACTTCCCCGCGAACTCGAGCTACGAGTCGATCCTCGGTGAACTCGCGAGCGCGGGTCTCGGCGTGCAGGGCATGCTGTGGTCGACGAGCCCCGCATGCACCGAGATCGAGACGCATGTCCTCGACTGGCTCGTCCACGCGATGGGCCTGCCGGAGCGCTTCCTCTCGGCGGGAGGACCGGCGGGTGCGCCGGGAGAACCGAACGGCGAACGCCGTGGCGGCGGCGTGCTGCAGGACACCGCGAGTTCCGCCGCGCTTGTCGCGCTTGTCGCCGCACGCGAGCGGGCGACGGCGTTCGCGACCGACGCGTGCGGCATCGGCGCGTTCGGCCGCGCGATCGTCGTCTACACCAGCGACCAGGCGCATTCGTCGATCGAGAAGGCCGCGCGTCTCGCGGGGCTCGGCAAGGAGTTCGTGCGGTTGATCCCGGTCGACGCCACCGGCGCGATGCGCGTCGATCATCTCGAGGAAGCGATCCAGCGCGACCGCGCGGCAGGCCACCTCCCCGCGTTCGTCTCGGCGACCGTCGGCACGACCGGCGTGAACGCGATCGATCCGGTCGACGAGATCGCGCGCGTCTGCCGCGCGCATGGCCTTTGGCTCCACGTCGACGCCGCGATGAGTGGGACGGCCGCGCTCTGCGAGGAGTTCCGCTTCGTGAACGCGGGCGCCGCGCACGCCGACAGCTGGTGCTTCAACCCGCACAAGTGGATGCCCGTCAACTTCGACTGCGACGTCCTCTGGGTGGCGGATCGCGCCGAACTCGTGCGCGCGCTGAGCGTGCTGCCCGAGTACCTGCGCAACGCCGCGACGGAATCGGGCAAGGTGATCGACTACCGCGACTGGCAGATCCCGCTCGGGCGGCGCTTCCGCGCGCTCAAGCTCTGGTTCGTGCTGCGCTCGTTCGGACTCGACGGCCTGCGCGCCCTCGTGCGCGACCACGTCTCGATGGCGCGCGAACTCGCGGCGCGCGTGCGCGGCTCGGCCGCGCTCGAACTCGTGGTCGATCCCCCGCTCAACCTGGTGTCGATCGCGCATCGCGCGGGCGACGACGCCACGCAGCGGCTCATCGACGCGGTGAACCGCGACGGCCGCTTCTTCGTCTCGCACTGCCGCTTCCACGGTCGGCTCGTGCTGCGCGTCTCGATCGGCGCGCTCGCGACGACATCCGGGCACGTGCGCGCGTTCGGCGACCTCCTCATCGCGCGCGCCGCGGAGGAGCCGCGCGGATGACGGAGAAGCGACCTCCGCGCGGCCTCGCCTACCACACCGCGAGCATCCGCAACGCGCTGCTGACAAGGCTGCCCGACTCGATCTCGTTCGGATCGCTGCGCGCGCGGCATGTGAAGCAGCCCATTGAGATCACCGAACTCACGCTCGCGAGCGCGCACTGGCCGCGGGCGTTCGATGGCCTCCGCATCGCGCACCTCTCCGACATCCACTTCGGGCACCTGCTCGGCGCCGAGCGGCTCGCGCAGGCGGTCGACGCCGTGCGCGCGGTGCGCGCCGACCTCATCGCGATCACGGGCGATCTCGTCGATCTCTCCGCGCACGAGGCGCCGCTCCTCTTCGAGCATCTCGCGCTGCTCGAGGCGAGGCTCGGCGTCTTCGTCGTGCTCGGGAACCACGATCACCTCGACCATCCGAAGGCGATCGTCCGCGGCGCCCGCGAGGCCGGGCTCACGCCGCTCGTCGACGACTCGGTGCGCATCGGTGGACGCGACGGGCTCCTCGTCGCCGGCATCGACTGGGCAAAGTCGATCCCGGCATGCTCGGACCGCCTGCGGCGGTGCGGCGCCGGTCGCGCGGACCTCCTCCTCGCGCACAATCCGAAGGCATTCGTCGGCGCCGAGGAGCGCGGCATCCCGCTCACGCTCTCGGGTCACACGCACGGCGGACAGGTCGCGCGCCGCGGCAACCGGCGCCTCAACCTCGTGTTCACGCAGCGGCTGAGCGCTGGACACTACGAACGCGGCGAGTCGCACCTCTACGTGACGAACGGCGTGGGCGCGTGGTTCCCGCTGCGCGTGAACTGCCCGCCCGAGGTCGCGGTCATCGAGATGCGCAGCCGCTGATACGCTGCGCGCATGCCAACGCGCATTCCCTCCCTCCGGACGCTCGCCGCCGGAATGCTCCCGGCCGCGATCTCGTGTGCATTCGCGCCGCTCCTCTGCACGGGCGTGGCCGCGGCCGACGATGCGCCCGCGAACGCGACCGACGCACCGACGTCGACTGCGGACGATCCGTCGGCGTTTCGGCTCGAGCTGTCGCTCGACGCGTGGCTTCCGCGCCTCGAGGGCGACTTCACCGACGGCGGCGCGGAAGTCGACGTGCGCACGCCCGATCTCCACGACATAGAGGCGTCGTTCGCGGGCGAACTGTCGCTCGTCCGCGATCGGCTCGCGGTGTCGATCCGCGGCTTCAGCTTCTCGACCGACGGCGGCGGGACCGCCGACGAGGAGTTCACGCTCGGCGCCGTGACGATCGCATCAGGCGACGCGTTCGAGAGCGAGTTCTCGTGGTGGTCGGTCGGCGCCGAGGTCGCGTACGACCTCTACCGTCCCTTCGCGCAGGAGCCGACGCCATGGAGCGCACCGCGCGAGGGCTGGACGCCGCCGGCAAACGGCACGGAACTTGCGTTCTTCGGGCTTGTTTCCGCCGACATCGATGCAATCGCCCGCACCATCACCGACACGACGTCGGGCCTCGCGAGCGACGAGAGCGATTCGTATCTCGCGGTCGAGCTCGGCGCAGGCTTCCGGTTCGGGTTCGACACGAAGGAGTCGTTCCCGATCGTGCGGCGCGTCGAGGTGACCGCCAAGGGCGCGTACGGACTTGCGCTCCCCGTGTCGGACGGTGATCTCGGAAGCGCATCGCGCATCGAGGCCGACATCTCCTTCTGGTTCTGCAAGGAAGGAGCCGCGTACTTCGGCTACCGCCTCGTCGGCGGCGAACTCGATGGCGATGTGCTCGAACTCGACGGAAGCCTGCAGGGCCTGCGTGCGGGAATCAAGCTCGTTTTCTGATTGGCCTGCGAGACGACGGACACGACCATGCCGGCACCCGATCCATCCCCGAAGCCATCTCGGCCGCCCTTCTCGCCGACTGTCGGGCATCCCGCGGCGAAGCCGGCGGCGCCGCACCAGCACGCAGCGCCCCACCAGCACGCGACACCGCAGCAGGCCGCACCGCGACCGCGTGTCGCGATGCCGGGAGACGCCGTGCGTCTCGGCAACGGCTGCTGGGTGGTGCCCGCGGCGATCGACTTCACGTTCGTCCGCGGAAGCGGGCCGGGCGGGCAACACGTCAACAAGACGAGCACGAAGGCGCAACTGCGCGTGATGCTCGCGGACCTGCACGGGCTCGATGGTGCGGCGATCGACCGCCTTCGTGCGCTCGCAGGTTCGCATCTTGTCGGCGACGGCGCCGAGGAAGCGCTCCTCATCGCCGATCACTCGACGCGCTCGCAGGCCGACAACCGTGACGCCTGCCTCGCACGGCTCAAGACGCTCGTGTCGATGGCCGCGAAGCGCCCGAAGGTGCGGAAACCGACGAAGCCGACGCGCGGATCCAAGGAGCGGCGCCTCGAGGCGAAGAAGCGCGAGGGCGAGAAGAAGCGGATGCGCCGGGAGTTCTGAACGCGGGTCGCCGGGTGCCACGAGCCCTGACGTCGCGCAGCGACGGGAGGGTCGTGGTGGCCTCGTCAGCCAGGCTGCGAGGGACGGCGCGAAGCGCCGATCGTCTCATCGCACCTGAACCCGGATCCGCCCGCCCGATCCCAGCCGCTCACACCACGCGGCAGTCGCCCTTGCCCTTGACGATGCGGCCGATCGGCACCGGATTCTCGCCGAGCTTGCGCAGGATCTTCATCACCGTCGCGGCCATCTTCGGACGCACGACGACCGTGTAGCCGATGCCCATGTTGAACACGCGGAACATCTCCGCGGTCTCGACGCCTCCGTGTTCCTGGAGGAACGGGAAGATGGCCGGCGGATTCCACGCGTCGGCGTAGATCTCGGCGTCGACATCCGGGCCGAGCGCGCGGCAGACGTTTCCGGGTAGGCCGCCGCCCGTGATGTGCGCCATGCCGCTCACGGCCTCCTTCGCGCCGAGTGCGTCGATCATGCCGATGATCTCGCGGGCGTAGATGCGCGTCGGCTCGAGGAGAACATCGATCAGACGATTTCCGCCCAGTTCCGCGTACTTCTTCGTGTACGAGAGTTTCGCGTCCTTGATGATCCGGCGGACGAGCGTGTATCCGTTCGAGTGGACGCCGCTCGACGCGAGGCCGAGCACGATGTCGCCGACCTTCACCTTGGGCTGCTTCTTCACGCGCGCGTGCTCGATCACGCCCACGCAGAAACCGGCGACGTCGAAGTCGCCGGGTGCGTAGATGTCGGGCATCTCGGCGCACTCGCCGCCGATGAGCGAGCAGCCGGCGATCTCGCAGCCCTTGGCGACCCCCGCGATCATCGCGGTGGTGTTGGTCGGGTCGAGTTTCGAGAGGCCGAGGTAGTCGAGGAAGAAGAGCGGCTCCGCGCCCTGCACGATGAGGTCGTTGACGTTCATCGCGACGCAGTCGATGCCGACCTTGTCGTAGATCTTGAACTCGGCGGCGAGGAGCACCTTGGTGCCGACGCCATCCGTGCAGCCGACGAGGACCGGATCCTTGTACTTGCGGAGCTTCTTCGAGCCGAAGCCCGCGGGGCCGTTCAGCCGGAACATGCCCGCGAAGGCGCCGTGCAGGCCGAGGACACGGGGAGAATAGGTGCGGCGCACGATCGGCTTGATGCGGTCGACGACCTCGTCGCCGGCATCGATGTCGACACCCGCGGCGGCGTAGGTGAGCGGCTTGCGCGCCTTCGGAACCAGTTTCGTGCCGGGCTTCCTACCCGGCTTCGCGCCCGGCGTCTTGATCTGCTTCGGGGTCGGTTTCTTCGGAGTCGCGGTGGCGGCCATGAGGGGCGCGAGTGTAGCGCGACGTGATGCCGATTCGTCCGCGGGCGCGTCCGGGCCGCTCTCCAAACCCGTGCCGCGCAGCGACCGCGAATCACCCGCTCGCACCCGCCAACTACCCGGCACCGAGCACTTGCAGCGCAAGTGGTGCGTCAACGCGCAGTTGTGACGCGCGTACGCGGTGCCGGGCAAGCACCCGCTCGTACCCGCTTGTACCCGCCAACTACCCGGCACCGGTCTTCCAGCACCGGTCTTCCGCCGGTCGCCCGGGTTTACGGTCGCCACACCCCCTCCCGCGACCGTGTATCCTCTCGCCCCCTATGGCCATCCTTGTCGACGGAAACACGAAAGTCATCTGCCAGGGCATCACCGGCAGCGCAGGCGCCTCGCACACCAAGGGCTGCTTCGAGTACGGCACCCGGATGGTCGGCGGCGTCACCCCCGGCAAGGGCGGCCAGAAGGACGCCAACGGTCTTCCGATCTTCGACACCGTCCTCCAGGCTGTGAAGGCGACTGGCGCCGACGCCACCATGATCTTCGTCCCGCCCGCAGGTGCCGCCGACGCCATCCTCGAGGCCGCCGACGCCGGCATCCGCGTCATCTGCGCGATCACCGAGGGCGTGCCCGTCCAAGACATGATCCGCGTGAAGGAGGCCCTCAAGGCCTACCCGAAGTCGACCCTCATCGGTCCGAACTGCCCCGGCATCATCACCCCGGCGAAGCGCGTGTCGGGCGAAGGCCCGACCGCGAAGTTCGAAGGCGGCTGCAAGATCGGCATCATGCCGGGCTACATCCACACGCATCGTCTTGACGCAACGAGTCATCGGGCCGTCGGCATCGTCAGCCGCTCGGGCACGCTCACCTACGAGGCCGTCTGGCAGACCTCCCAGCGCGGGATCGGCCAGTCGACCTGCGTCGGCATCGGCGGCGACCCGGTCCGCGGTCTCGGCTTCATCGAGGCGCTCGAACTCTTCAACAACGACCCGGACACCGACGGCGTCGTGATGATCGGCGAGATCGGCGGCACCGACGAGATCGAGGCCGCGAAGTGGATCAAGGCCAACATGAAGAAGCCGGTCGCCGGCTTCATCGCGGGACGCACCGCGCCGAAGGGAAAGCGCATGGGTCACGCCGGCGCGATCATCGGCGGCGCCGACGACACCGCGCAGGCGAAGATCGAGGCCCTCAAGGCCTGCGGCATCGCCGTGGCCGAGAGCCCGGCAGACCTCGGCTCGACGATGGCGAAGGCGCTCGGGCTCTGAAGCCCGGACGTCTCTCGGATCCCTGCGTCCGAACTCACGCGAGAACCCGTCCCGACACCCGTCGGTGGGCGTGTCGCGCGCGTATCGTGGAGTCATGCGCTCCACCCGACTCTTCCGCGCCGCGCTCACGCTCGCCGCAGCGCTGACGGCGCTCTCGCTGCCTCCGGCACTCTTCGCTCAGCAGGCCCCGACTGCGGCCCCAGCCGCCGAAGCCTCGGTCGCGAAGGCCGCGCCGCTCCGTGTGGCCGTGATCGGCGCGAGCGCCTCCGCGGGATTCGGCTGCTCGTGGCGTGAGGCACGCGACGACGGCGACTACAGCGGCTCGTTCCGCCTCGCCGACATGCTGAAACTCGCGTGTCCCGACCTCGAGATCGTCACGACCGACGCCTCGAGCGGGTTCTTCTTCCTCGCCCCCACGGCGAACGGCGCGAAGGCCGCGAAGCGCGCGCGCGACTTCAACCCCAACTGCGTCGTCGCCCTCGACTTCCTCTTCTGGTACTGCTACGGCGACGACGGTCCGGATGGCGGCGCGCTGCGCGATGAATCCGAACGCCTCGTCAAGTTGGAGAAGGGCCTTGCCGAACTCGCCGGCTTCAACGTACCGATCGTCGTCGGCGACATCCCCGACATGTCGCGTGCGGTCGGGAAGATGCTGTCCGCGCGGCAGATGCCATCGCCCGACACGCTCGCAAAGGCCAACGAGCGCTTCCTCGCGTGGGCGAAGGAGCGAACCAACGTGCGCGTCGTGCCGCTCGCGCGAATGCAACGCCAGCTCATGGAGGAGGGTGCCCTCGAGATCGGCACGGATCGGCTCGTCGCCACCAAGGACGCGCCGCTGCTCCAGCGCGACGAACTTCACCCCACGCCGCACGGGCTCGCCGGCCTCGCGTGCGCGGTCGCGATCGAGGTGAAGTCCGCCGCCGTACCGACGCTGGCCACCGAGGCCTCGGCCCCGAAGTCCGACGACTGCGAACCTGACCCCGAGCAGACGGTCGAACGCGCGCGGGGAACGCTTTCGCGCCGCCCGCGACCCGAATCGCAGGCCCCCGCGAAGGAGTCGGCCGCGCCGCCGGCATCACCGCGCTGATTCGATCTGCCGACGAAGATCGCCGTTCGCCGTCTCGCGCGCGAGCCGGTCGACGGCGGCACGCCATCCGTCGGACCCGAGCAGCCGCATGCCGGTCGGACGCAGCATGATGAGGTCGACCGACGGGTCGGGGCCGCGCGGATCACGCGCGAGAAGCGCCACGACCCGCGGGTCGGAGATGAGTCCGAGCCGCGGCACCGCCAGTTGCCAGAGCATCTGCCGCGCGATGCGGCTTGGTTTCTCGGTCATCGCATAGGCGACCGCGTATCCATCGAGATCGCGCGCGCGGAAGAGCGCACCCAACGCGAACGGCGCCGCGGCTCCCGCCCCGTCGGTCGCCACCGCGATCTTCCACGCCTGTCGGACGCGCTCGTCCTCGCCCGCAAGCTCGAGCGCGCGCATCGCGTCGGCGAGCGCCTGCGGATCACGCGACTCCTTCCATCCCTTCAACGTGTAGATCGCCTCGTCGCGAAGCGATGCCGCCGTGTCGTCGGGCGGCGCCACGCGCTTCGCACCGATCCTCCCCTTTGACGCCAGCAGCGCCAGCGGGTCGCCGTAGCTCATCGTGCGCCACGGACGTGCGAGCGGCCCCTCGAACTGACGCGCGGCCATCGCGAACGGGATCATCGCCTCCGCACGCTGCGCGACGAGCGACGGCGGAACGAACGCCATCAGCAACGGCTCGTACACCGAGCCGAAGTAGGCATACGCACCCGAGTCGAGAAACGCCCCACCCACACAATCCTCGTTCGCCGGAAACTCGAGGCTGAACGAGTGCAGGAAATGCACCATCGCAGGCCGATCGAAGACGGGCACGTCGCGCGCGGTCGCCGTGCCGCCCGACGCGAGGCCGAACTGCGTCGCGACCCCGTGCGAGTTGACGAAGAGGACGTCCGAACCGAATCCGCCCATCAGGATGCGGCGCCAGCCGTCGAGGGTCGACTGATCGCGGCCCCACGACTGCACCACGAGGCCCTGCGACTCGAGCGGCGCCACGGCGGTGGCCGTGTCGTAGTCGTTCCATCCGGGGCCGGCGTCGTAGGTGTGGAACATCCACGCGCTCTCGCGTGGCGCGAAGAGCGACGCCATCGCCACGTACGCGCTGCGCGCCTCGCTGCCCACGATGCCGGAGCCAACCGCCCACCAGATGCCGTCCGCATGGCGGCCGAGCGTGTTCAGGGTCGCGACCGGCTGACCCGGCGCGGTCGGGAACGGACCGCTCGGTATGTTGACGCGCAGCGCATCGGGAAGATCCGGATCGCACTTCCAGCCGATCTCGCGACAGACCGCGAACGCGTCGATCGCATCACCGAGCCCCTTCCAGGGAAGGCCCGTCCGGTCGGCGGCCTTCTCGAGCTCGTTGGCGAGCCGGGCGAACGACGATGCGGTGAGCTTGTCGTTCACGCGTCCGAAGTCGTCGCTCGTCCAGTGGATCGGTGCACCACGACCGGCGGCAAGCGCCGCGGCGGCGGTCCACGCGGGGTCGTCGCCGCTCGCAAGGATCACCATGGGTGGGAAGAACTCACGCGCCGCGCAGGCCGCGATCACATCGACCGCACCGTCCTTGATCGCCTCGGCGGCACTCGTCGCGATGAGCTTCTCGCGTTGGCCGCGCTCGGCGGGCATCGCACCGACGGAGGCGCGCCGGATCACACGCGCAGGCTTGAATCCGCGCACGAAGAGCGGCGCATAGACATCGTCCTCGAAGAGGACAGGCCACCGCGCCGACTCCGACCAGCGCGACAGTTCGTCGAGATACGTGCGGCCATCCGGCACCAGCACCACCTGGTCGACGATCGGCCAGCTCCGCTCGAGCGCGGCCGTGCGCATCCCGAGGACGATCGGCCACGGCGTCTCGGCCTGACCCGCTGCGGGCGGCGGAGGCTGCGACGGCAACGAGCCATCCTGCGCGGTGGCCGAGCACTCGGCGACGGGCGGAAGGAAGGCGACCGTTGCGACGATCGCGCACGTGCGGAGGCGTTCACCCATGCTCGAAGCGTATCACGCGGGCAGGTACCCGCGCGCAAGTTCACGGAACTCCGCGGCACTCGCGGCGCACTGCGCCTCCGTCCAACCGAGCTCGCGGCCCATGAGCCGAGCGGTCTCGTCGGCGATCTCGGACGCGGCCCGTGCGTCGAGCAGGAGCGACCGCGTGCGGCGCGCGAGGACATCCTCCACGCTGCGCGCCATCTCGGCACGCGCGGCGAAGATCACCTCCGACTGCGTGATCGCGAGCGCGGCGTGCATCGGTGCGGCGTGGAAGCGATCCGCGCGCTCGATCTTCTCGAGCTCGGCGCGGTCCGTGCCGTACATGCGACGCGTATCGGGCAGGCCCGCCTCGAGCCCAGCCGCCGGGTCGTAGCCATGCAGGCGCAGCGTCTCGGTGGCGCAACCGCGCACTTCAAGGCCTGCCGTTTCCGCCACCGTGTCGACGGCCTCCTCGGCCATGCGACGGTAGGTGGTCCACTTGCCGCCGGTCACGGTGACGAGCCCCGACTTCGACACCTCGATCGAGTGCTCGCGCGAGACCTTCTTCGAACTGGTCTCGTCGGTCGGCCGCGCCAGCGGGCGAAGGCCGGCGAAGACGCTCAGGATGTCGGCGGTCGACGGCTCGGCGGCGAGATAGCGACCCGCATTCCGCAGGATGAATCCGATGTCCTCGGCGGTCGCGCGCGGCTCGAGTTCGGGATCCTTCACCTCGGTGTCGGTCGTCCCGACGAGCGTGCGCCCATGCCACGGGATCACGAAGAGCACGCGCCCATCGTCGGTGTGCGGCACCATGATCGCGTGATCGGCCGGCAGGAACCGCCGCGGCAGCACAACATGCGTGCCGCGCGAGGGTTCGAGGCTCGTCTTGGCGGCCGGATCGTCCATGCGACGCAGTCCATCCGCGAAGACGCCCGTCGCGTTCACCACGATCGACGCGCGGATGCGGAACGTCTCGCCCGACTCCTCGTCGCGCACCTCGGCGCCGACGACCTGTCCGTCGACCTTCACGAGCGACGTGCAGCGCACGCGGTTCGCGATGCTCGCGCCGCGATCGGCCGCGGTGCGCGCGAGCGCGAGCGCCATGCGCGCGTCGTCGAACTGCGCATCGTGGTACTCGATGCCGCCGAGGAGGCCGTCCTCGCGCACGCCCGGAATCGCGCGGATCGTCTCGTCGCGCGACAGCATGCGGCTCCTCCCGAGGTTCCGCTTGCCGGCAAGCGCGTCGTACAACTTCAGTCCGGCGCCGTAGAACGGCCCCTCCCACCAGTGGTACTTCGGCACGATGAACGGAAGGTCGTGCGCAAGATGCGGCGCATTCTCGCAGAGAATCGCGCGCTCCTCGAGCGCCTCCGACACGAGTGCGAACTGCATCTCGGCGAGGTAGCGGACGCCGCCGTGCACGAGCTTCGTGCTGCGTGAACTCGTCGCCTTCGCGAAATCATGCGCCTCGACGAGCGCAGTGCGGTACCCGCGCGACGCGGCGTCGACCGCGATGCCGAGGCCGGTGGCGCCACCACCGACGACGAGCACCTCGAAGTCGAGCGCCTTGAGCGAAGCGATCTGTGCGTGTCGTTCAAAGGGTCGGTTCATGCGGGACTCCCGAAGAAGCACACGGTATCGACCGCGCGGGTCCAGCGTGCACGGATCCGCGCGCGCGTGGCGGCGTCAAGCGCGGGCTCAAAGCGGCGGTCGAGGCCGCCGGGAAGACCAACGACAAGTCTGACGGAGGACCCCTGCCCCGCGATCGTTGAACGCCGGGCCGACTCGAGCCCGATGCGCGCAAGTCGCGCGGCCCCGAGCGCAGTCGTCTCGAGCGTCCCTGGCCGCTCGACCGGCATGTCCGCGAAATCGGCGCACGACTGCATGAGGAGATCGCTCGCCGCGGCACCGCCGTCGACGCGCAGCGCGTGCACCTCGATCCCCCCGGCACGGATCGCCTCGACGAGATCGACCACCTCGTGCGCGACACCTTCGAGCGTCGCGCGCGCGACGTGCGCGCGCGTCGAGCCACGCGTGAGGCCGAGGATCGCCCCCCGCGCCGCAGGATCCCAGCGCGGTGCGCCGAGGCCCGCGAACGCCGGCACCACGACGACACCCGCGCTGTCGGCAACCTCCGCGGCCAGCGCGTTTACCTCAGGCGCGCGTGCGAACAGCCCGAGCCCGTCGCGCAGCCACTGCACCGCACTGCCACCGACGAAGACACCACCCTCGACGGCGTAGGTCGTGACGCCGCCGATCCGCCACGCGACCGTCGCAAGCAGACCCTTCGGCGCGTCAGGGCGCGCCGGCCCCGCGTTCGCGAGCAGGAAGCATCCGGTGCCGAACGTGCACTTCGCGTCGCCCTCTGCGACCGCGCCCTGTCCGAAGAGGGCGGCCTGCTGGTCGCCGGCGATCCCCGTGACGGGAATCGCCGCACCAAGATGTTTCGCGTCGGCGACACCGAGCGAACCCGCGCTGTCGACGATCGCGGGAAGCACCGCACGCGGGACGCGAAGAAGCGAGCACAGCGCGTCGTCCCACGCCGCGCCCTCGGGCCCGCCGATCCGTGCGAGCATCGTGCGCGACGCATTCGACGCATCGGTCGCGTGCACCGCGCCGTTCGTCAGGTTCCAGAGCACCCATGCGTCGATCGTTCCGGCCGCCAGTTCGCCGCACTCGGCGCGGGCGCGCGCACCCTCGACGTGATCGAGGATCCAGGCGAGTTTCGACGCACTGAAGTAGGGATCGAGCGTGAGACCGGTCGCGCCACGCACGGCATCCTCGTGACCGGTGGCACGCAGCGCCTCAAGCACGGGGGCCGTGCGGCGATCCTGCCAGACGATCGCGCGGTGGATCGGCCGGCCGCTCGCGCGATCCCACACCACGATCGTCTCGCGCTGGTTGGTGATGCCGATCGCGGCGACGTCCTGCGCACGAAGGCCGGCGCGCTCGACCGCATCCTTCATGCAGGCGTGCAGCGCCGTCCAGATCTCCTCCGCGTCGTGCTCGACGAGCCCGGGCGCCGGAAAATGCTGCGCGAACTCACGCTGCGCGCTCGCACGTGCGCGGTCGCCCTCGAAGACGATCGCGCGCACGCTCGTCGTGCCGCAGTCGAGGGCGAGGATGGGCGAGGCGGCTGGATCAGTCATGCGGCACGGAGCTCCGCGCGCATCATGCGCGAGCGGAAGCGCGGATGCCATCGAGAAGGCGATCTCGCCGCGAAATCACAGGTGGAAATCCGTGTTCCGACGAGCCCCGCGAGGATTCACGGAAAGAACACCTCCGCGAATGGAGTCTGCCGGAGGCGTCCGAGTTCCGCGGAGAAGGCGTACGCGATGATCCGCTGCAGGTGCCGCTCGTTCGACGCGCCATCCACGGCCTGCAGCATCAGGAGCATGCGTCGTCCCTCCGCGTCGGTCGTACGCCCGGTTCGACCTGGGGTGAACGGCGGGAGCGCGCCGGAGCCGAGAGTGGTCTCGCACCATCTCCTCCACCACTCCTTCCACGCCGCATCGCGCGTCTGCGCATCGGCGCCCGCAACGGCGCCCGCATCGGCGATCGCGGGAAGCCCAGCGAGCGGCTCCTCGAGCACCGTCTGCTCGCAGCGATCGAGCCGTCCGACGAGCGCCGCGTCGTCGCCGGCCGCCCCGCGCAACATCCGGATCGTCCGCGACGCCGCAATCGACCCCGTCGAGACGCAACCCGACAAACTCTCCACGATCCGCAGGCTGAAGCGGAGGCGTGCGTTCGTGTCGAGCTCGATCGACCATGCCGCGTCGAGCAGGATGCGCGCCATCGCGAGTCGAATCGCCGAGGCGTACTCGCCACGCGCTTCCTCCACCGGGCCGCCACGCTCGACGACATCCATGCGACCCTCCTCTGCACCCGTCCG
>JAJTGL010000061.1:0-1056 GCA_021297795.1 Planctomycetaceae bacterium | reverse complement strand
GGAGCGCCGCGACGAACAGCTTGCGCTGATCGTCGATACCGATTCCCGCCGCCGTCGCGATCGCGAGGATGTCGTCGGGAATCCTCGTTCCGATCCGAGCATGCGATCGACCCAGAAGGAAGTCCAGTCTCTCGAGTGAAAGGACCGCCGCGGCCGCGCTCTGTTCAGGGAGATCGAACGCGCCGCGCAGCGTCTGCATGCGCGATGCATGGAACGCCTGCTCCCGGGCGATGTCGTCGGGAAGGCTGCGCCAGGAAGCCGCATCGACTTCGCCGAAAGCGTCCGGCGCCCCCGTCGATCGACGCGCGAGCAGCTCGATCGCAGCCGGCTCCGACGCGACGAACGCCGCGAACACTGCTTCGATCTCATCCTTCGGTCGGTCGACTCCGTCGAGACGCAGCGCGCCGACCGCGCGACGGAGATCGGCCGCCGAAAGTCGAGGTGCTGCGGCGAGATCGTCGCCGCTGGCGTCCTCGGAGGCACCTTCGGTATGGCCCTGCTGGATCCACCGCGCCAACTCCCTGTCGGACTCGTCCTCGTGTGCCATCAGGATTTCGTCGGAAGCCGACCCGAATCGGCGCCAGTCGGCGCGCAGTTCGCGATCGCTGGTGAAGCCCGAACGCTCCATTTGCGCAGCGACCGATTCCTTGTCGTCCTGCGCATCCACCGGGGGCGCGATCTGTTCGAGGATGTGGTCCTCGATCTCAAGATCGGGCTCGCCCCATCGACCGAAGAACGTCCTGCGGAAACCGAGGATGATCTCCTCGGTGAACGGATGATCGCCGCGCAACGCCGCTTCCTTCGCCGCATCGGATTCTTCGTCTCCGTCGAGTCCGGAGGTGAAGGCGTGGTCGGCCGCCAGGAAGGCTCGGAAGGACGCGGCGCATCCGAGCACCATGCGGTTTCGCGTATCGCGGAGCTCGCGTGCGGCCGCGTCCCGCGTCTCCGCGTCGAGCGACCGGCTCTTCTCCACGTTCCAGAGCCTCGCCTCGAACCAGGTCCAGAAGGAGAGAAGCTCGCCCGCGAACCCTCCGTCGCGGCAGGCGTTCGAGATGA
>JAJTGL010000060.1 GCA_021297795.1 Planctomycetaceae bacterium | reverse complement strand
AGCCGGTCGACGAGCTCGACGTCCGCGTGGTTCTGGATCTCCCAGAGCGTGCGGTAGAGGCCCGGTTGCGCCGCGAGCTCGACGTGCGTGCCGCGCTGGATGACGCGGCCCTCGTCGAGCACGAGGATGAGATCGGCATCCATCACCGCGCTCAGGCGATGCGCCACGATGATCTTGGTCTGCGCGTTCTGCCGCGCGCGGAGCGCCGCGAGGATCGAGGCCTCCGTGTGCGCGTCGACCGCGCTCAGCGCGTCGTCGAGGATCAGGAGCCGCGGCTCGGCGACGAGCGCGCGCGCGATCGCCACGCGCTGTCGCTGACCGCCCGAGAGCGTCATGCCCTTCTCGCCGACAACTGTGTCGTAGCCCTCCGGGAAGCCGAGGATCGTGTCGTGGATGCACGCGATCGATGCGCTCGCTTCGAGGTTCCGTATGTCGGCATCATGCGAAAGTGGCGGATGTGCAGCGATGCCAGCGCGAATGTTCTCGCGCAGTTTCTTCGAGTAGAGAAATGGCTGCTGGAGCACCGTGCCGATGGCGCGGCGAATCGACGCACGCGGAATGTCGCGGAGATCGCGTCCATCGACTTCAATCCGTCCCGCGTCGACGTCGTGAAAACGCAACAGAAGTTGGACAATCGTCGTCTTGCCGGCGCCCGACGGCCCGACGAGCCCAAGGGTCTGCCCCGCCGCAAGATCGAATGAAACGCCGTCGAGCACGACCGGGCCACCACGATACGCAAAGCGCACGTTGTCGAAGCGAACCGAGAGTCCGTGCCGCGCATCCGAAGGAAGCGGTCGCGCCGCAGCCGCCGCGGGATCGAGGTCGCGCTCCTCAGATTTCGCCAAGATTTCGTCCAACCGCTGCACCGCGGCGAGCGCCTTGCCCGCTTCGACCACCATTCGGCCAATCATGCGCACGGGCCAGATGAACATGCCCACCACGGTGAGGAAGTAGAAGTAGGCGCCAAGTTCAAGTGAACCCCGCGAGAGAAGCCATGCGCCGAGACCGACGACGACCACCTGCTGCAGGAAGCAGATGAGGTCGGACTTTGCCCAGAACGAAGCAAATCCACGGAAGAGTCGGGCATCGGCGTCGCGGAAGGCACCCGAACTTTCGGCGAAGCGCGCGTTCTCGTAATCCGCGCGACCGAACGCGCGCACGGTGCGGATTCCGGTGAGGTTTTCGGTGACGTTCGTCGTCATCCGCCCCTCGGCCGACTCCTTCGCCGCGAACATCGGCGTCATACGGCGGAAGTGGATCGCAGTGAACGCGAGCATCGCCGGCACGCACACGATCGACGCGAGCGCCATGCGCCAGTCGAGAAGCAGCATGATCGGCAGCGGAATCACAAGCATCAGCACCGCGCGCCCGATTTCGGGCGCCTGATTTGCGCAAAACGCGCGCGTCGTCTCGATATCCGACGTGCAGCGCTGCACGATGTCGCCCGAGGGCAGCGCGTCGAGCGTGGACGACGGGAGCCGCTGCACGTGGTCGTACATGCGGTCGCGCAAGCGACGCGCGATGCGTTCTGCCGCGCCATTGGCGAAGCGCGTCTTCAGGTGGATCGCGATGCCGGAGAGGACCGCGAGCGCGATCATCGCGACGGCGGGAATCCAGAGCGACTCGGACACGCGCTCGACGCCGCCGAGGAGATCGACCACGCTCCGTGACGCCCCCGACGCCTTCGCCGGGTCCCCGACCACGACGTCGAACACCGACTGCGGCACAAGCGGTGCCGCGTAGAGCGCGATCGCGGAGATCACGACCGCCGCCGCCGCCAACGCGAAGTTACCGCGCTCGCCGTCGACGAAGCGCCAGATCGCCGCAAGCCCGCGCCGCGTCGATGGCTGCGCGGAGGTGTCAGCGTCGTCGTTGGATTTGCTGGGCGTCGTGGGCTCGGCCGCCATGAAGGGGGCGAGTCTATGCGCGCCGACGACCCCAGGGAAGACGAAGCGGACGACGTCCGACTTCGATCTGCGGACATCCGACCGATGTTCTCGTCAAAGCCCGACCTTCGAGGCCCATCGTGAGGGTCATCGCGAGGGCAATCGCGCTTCCTCTGCCCTCTTGAGTGCCTCGAGTTGTCCGACGCCACCACGCGGCACGGCTGCGGGATCGAGGCGACCCGACCATGCACGCAACTGCCCGCGCCCGGTGATCACCACGACCTCGTCGCGCGCGGGATCGAACCCGACACACAGCACTGCTCCGGTCGGAAGATCAAGCCGCATCAAGTCCTCCACACCGCGCAGCTCGTGGGTTCCATTCCGGCCTGTGTCAAGGTCGAGCGACACAATGCGTAAGAGACCGTCCCGCGCGGCAAGCATGCACCGCTCGCCCCCAGGCAGCAAGCCGAGGATGCCGCCGTTTCGCGCGACGGTCGCAGCTCCAAACGGACGTCCCTCCTCAAGGAGGAAAAGCGCACCCGTGACTCCGACCCCGATGAATCGATCCGCGTTTGTGTGTACCGCACTCTCGACCTCAACGCTCTCGGGGAGAAACACGCGCGTCTCGCGACCGTCATCGATCGAAAGCACCGGGACGTAGGTGCCCGCATCGACTGCGAAAGGTACGACGCTGCGCCCTCCATCGATGAATCCAAATCGCGAGACTTGAAGCCGATCGGGCCCCGAAAGCCCCGATGGCAATGAACGTCGCCAGCGCTCCTCACCCGTCGCGGCATCAAGCACAACCGCACTGCGCTCGCGTGCGCCGCACGCGATCGACCGGCCATCCGGTGCGATATCGAGTGCGGTGATGACCGACCCGTACACCTGGCGTCGCCAACGCTCGAGAAGTGCGCCATCGGTACCGCGATCAAACCGCGCGACGTGTCCGGTGCGCCAACCGACGTAGAACGAGTCGCCGACGCGTCGCAGCCGACACGCGCTCTTCGCCTGTGCACCGTTCGAACCGATCAGCCCGATCGGTTCGAACGCACCATCCGCCACGCGGATCGCGCCGAGCGCACCATCGCCATCGACAATCCACACCCTTCCGTCCGCGAGTTCGCGGTCGGCCGCGAGTACCTCGCGTCCAAGATCAATATCGCGCGCGGCACCCGATACACCTACGCGGTAGGCCCCAAGCCACTCCATGTTCGAGCGTCCTTCGCTCGGCTCCGGTAGCGGCGCGATCACGCGCCCGATGACGCGAGAGTCATCGGGCGAGAAATCGACTCCCCACACGTGTCCGAGTGTTCCGCCGAGATATTCACGAATCGCGAGCGTCTCCGCGTCGATGATGCGAATGGTGTTCGCCCAGCTGCTGGCGGCAATCACGTCGGCCCCACGGGCGAACGACAGTTCGAAGACCGCGCCACCGGCAAGCGCTGCACGACGTGTGATCGAACCATCCCGGCCATCGAGGCGCACCAACTCGGGGTCGCGCGATACCGCAATCACCGACGAGCCATCATCGGCAACGGCAAGCGCGCGTGGCTGACGAAACACATCCTTTGTGCGCCAGCGCTCGGAGATCGTTCCTGCTGCGCGGTCGATCTCGTAGAAGGCGACGGTGCCTTCGGCGAGAAGCACTGCCGCAAAGCGACCTCCCCGCGCGATGCTCACGTCGATCGGTGTGCCCGCGAACGCCACGCGCGCCGAGGGCTGCACCTTGTCGCGCGGTACGAACATGATCGAGCCGAGATCCGCAACCACCGTCGCGCCATCGACGTCGGCGCACCACGGACCCGCCACAGGAAACTCACTCCACGAGCCGCGCTCACGGTTGAGTTCCATCAATCGGCCGCTACCAAGCGGCGCGAGAATGCGTCGTCCGTTGGCCGAAATCGCGATGGCGGGGAAGTACTTGCTCTGCATGTCACCGAACTCTGCACGCAGATCGTGGATTTCGTAGGGCTCCGGCCGACTCGGATCGACGATCACCACGAATCCACTGGTCACGCCGCAGACGGTTTCTCCCGTGTCGCCCGCGACAGCGACGTGCAGAATCTCGCTGGAAATCGGCGCAAGCAACTCGTAGCGCACGACCGACGCCGAGAGGTGGCGCGACTCCCAGCCGCGATCCTCGACGCGCACGCGATCAAGAAGCGTCGATGCTTCTGCCGGATCGCCCTCACGCAACGCACCCGTGGCTGCGCGGAGATTGGCGAGGGACGCAGCATGTTCGGACATTTGCGCCGCTCGCACCGACTCGACTGCCTGCTGCACGCCGAGAATTCCCGCGACGATCGATGCTGCGAAGGCGAGTAGGGCGAGCGCCGTCAACGCCTTGTTTTTCCGCACCAACCGCGCGAACCCGTCGAGCCTCGTCGCGGGAGCCGCGACGACCGGCTCGTCGGCAAGAAACCGGCGGAGATCGTCGGCGAGTTCCGATGCGGTGCCGTACCGCGCATCGGGCGACTTGGCGAGCGTGCGTCGGATCACCGCGTCGAGCGCGCGCGGGATGTTTGCATCGACGAGCCTTGGCGCCGCAGGCGCCGTCTCCGTCACAAGTCGCGCCACGCTCTTCAATCCGAGTCCGCGCGTCTCGTAGGGAAGCCGACCAGTGACAAGTTCGTAGAGGATCAGGCCGAGCGCGTAAACATCGGCACGCGAATCAACTGGATGCGTCCCGGCGGAAAACTGCTCCGGACTCATGTACTGAGGCGTGCCGATGATCCCGCGATCGCTCTCCGGCTCGCCCTCCGGTCTTCCTTCAGCGTCGTGCATCGAGCGGGCGATCCCGTAGTCGATGACACGTGCCCGGCCATCCGAACCGACGAGGATGTTTCCAGGCTTGAGATCGAGATGCGCCACGCCCGCGCGATGACCGGCGCCGACCGCGTCGCAGGCCTCGGCAAAGAGGCGCAGCACCGCGTCGCGCGAGTTCGGCATCTCGCTTGCCCACCGCGTGATCGACCGACCGCCCGGCACGAGTTCCATGGCGAAGTAGGGCCGCTCAAGTCCGTCCGGTGCGCGGAGCAGGCCTGCACTGATGACGCGAGCGATGTTCGGGTGGTCGAGCCGCGCGAGGAACTCGGACTCGCGCAGGAACCGCTGCATGGCGCTCGGTCTCGTGCCGGCGGCGCCGAGCACCTTCAGCGCGACCTTGCGCTGCGGGCGCTCCTGCTCGGCCTCGTAGACCGTTCCCATACCGCCCGAACCGAGGATCGAACGGATGGTGAAACCTCCGACCGAGAGCCCGAGGCAGGACTCCGGATCGAATGCCTCGCGCGGCGCACGAGTCTGCGGCACCGTGTCGCCGTCGAACGAGAGCAGCGAGCGCACCTCCCTGCGCACCTCGTCGGCGACGGGAGCGGCGTCGATCCGCACCTCGCGCTCCGCAGGCGGGAGCTCGCGCACCTCGTCGAAGAGATCTTCGATTTCCCGCTGGCGTCGGTCGGCGGGCCGATTCATGGCGCGGCTCCTCCATCGAGGATGACGACGCGGCCGTTCACGAGCCCGACGACGAGCCTCTCGCCCGAGGATGAGAAGCGCATGTCGCCGATGTTCTCCGGCATCGGGATGCGCACGATCCTCTCGCCGCTCGCGGCGTCCACGATCGCGATGCGGCGCGCATTCGATGCGACGGCGATGCGGTCGCCCTGCGGCCGAATCGCGACGAAACGGCCGGTCGACGGGAGCGGATCGCATGACAGGATCTCGCGCATGGTGCGTGCATCGATCAACTGGATCGCGCCGTTGACGTCGGTCGTCGCAAGGAGATCGCCGCTCGCGCCGATCGCGAAGCGCCGGTACGGCATCGGGCCGAGCGCGGTCGCCGGCCTTGTGCCGGGGCGCCCGGACCAGCGCAGGTAGCCGGGAGGCAGCGGCGACGCCGCCGCGATGCCGTCGCCCGAAGGACGCAGCGAGAGGATCGCGCCGGGTTCGACGACGACCGGGTTCGCCTGGATGATCGGACGGAGATCGATCGAGGCGAGCACGCCGCCGCCCGTGACGTCGAGCGAGGCGATCGTCTCGTTGCCGCTCGAGACCGCGAGCCGTCCGTCTGCGAAGAACTCGATCGCGGAGATCGTCGAGATGCCTGCGGCGGCGAGGTCTGCGACCCCGAACCGCGCGAGCTCGCGGCCGGCCTCGTCCCCCGCCAGGCCATGCACCACGATCTCGCCACCGTGCGCGATGGCCACGCGACGGCGCGGCGCATCGACCGCAAGCCGCTGCGCCGGCCCGGGCACGCGCGCGATCTCGGTGAAGGTCGCGGTGTCGGCGACCGCGACCTCGCCGGTCCGGTCGACGATCGTCGCTGCGAGCCTGCCGTCGGCCGAGAGACGCATGCCCTTCGATGGTTCGGACACGAGCCGCGTTCCGTCCGGATCGTGCAGCGCGAGATTCCAGATGCGCAGCGTGCCAGCCGTCGTCGCGAGCGTGTTCGGTTCAGCGCCCCATGCGACGGACCACGCCTGCGACTCGTGTCCGGGCAAGCGGAATCCGCGCTTGGTCGCGATGTCCTCGATGCGGGGCATCTGGTCCATCGCACCCGCCGCCACGCGCGTCCCATCGGGCGAGACCTCGCCCGCATAGGTCGCGACGCCGCCCATCGTCTCGGCCGAGACCGCGCCATGGCGCGCGCCCGTCGCGGTGAAGACCTCGGCAAGCCCCGCGAAGCTCGTCGCCGTGATGAAGCGGCCGTCCCGCGAGAAGCGCACGTCCGGAACATCCTCGCGACCCGAGAGCGCGGTGGACCAGCGCTCCTCGAGCGTCGTCGCGTCGACAACGACAAGCCGCGCGGGCATGATGCCGACCGCGAGCATCGTGCCGTCGGGTGAGAAGTCCATCGACCGGATGTACGAGCCGAACGTGCGCTCGACGAGCGTGGATCCGTCGTCGACGCGCGTGACGCGCAGCGGCTCGCCCTCGTTCACCCACGCGACGCGTGCGCCTTCCGGCGACAACGCGACGGCGGGGAACAGTTCCTTCGGCCGCGTGCCTTCCCACAGGATGCGCCCGTCGGCAAGCGACTGGACGATGGGCGCGAGGTTCATGCCGCCGCGGGCTACGCGCGTCGCGTCCTCATCGACGTCGAAGGAGAGGATTTCGGTGGTCGCACCCTCGCGCGGATCGCGCGCGCGCGCGAGCACTTGGCCTGTCCGCGACGAAACGACGACCGACTCGTCGCCCGCCGCGGAAACAAACACCTCGCCTCCACGCGCGGCGATCACTTCGTAGATGTTGCCCTGGCCGAACGCGATCTCATGCGCCCAACCACGGGCGCGCGACGCGACCGCGTGCCACGTGAAGTCACGGCCATCGGCGGAAGTCTCTTCAAGCGCCTCCTGCGCGGCGGCGAAGTCACCGGTCTCGACCGCGTACTGTGCGGATCGCATCGCTGCGACGTCGCGCTGCCGTCTGGCCTCGCGCGCGGACATCAGCGCGACACCGGTGGTGACGGCAAGCGCAACCGAGGCCGCGGCGACCGACGCCGAGAACGCGCGGTGCCGGGCGACGAAGCGAGAGAGCTGGTCGCCGAGCGACGGACGGCGCGCGAGGACCGGCTCGTGCGCCAGGGCGCGGCGGATGTCCGCGGCGAACTCTCCGACCGACTGATAGCGACGTTCCGGTTCCTTCTCGAGCGCCTTCGCAAGGATGCCGTCGAGATCGGCGGCGAGCGACCTCGTGAGACCGGCTGACCGGGAACGGATGCGCGGCGAGACGAGGGGCACGGGCGCGCTCGCGGCCATCCGCGCGACGGCGATGATGCCTGCATCGCGCGGCACGACATATGGCGGCGCCCCGGCGAGCGATTCGAAGAGCACGAGTCCGAGCGCGTAGACGTCGCTGCGCGTGTCGGCCGCATCGCGCGGACCAAACTGCTCCGGGCTCATGTACTGCAGCGTGCCGATGAGGTTCGTTGTCGCCGTGACGGCGGGAGGCCCGTGACGGTCGACGTCGATCGCCTTCGCGATGCCGAAGTCGATGACGCGCGGACGTCCGTCGGATCCGACGAGGATGTTCGCGGGCTTCAGGTCGCGATGGATCACGCCGCGCGCGTGACCGAAGGCGATCGCATCGAGTACCTCACAGAAGCGACGAAGGATCGACTTGGGGGAGTCGCCGTCCTCGCGCACCGCCGTGGTGAACGGCCGCGCGCCCTCGACGAACTCCATCACGAACCACGGCATCTCGGTGGTCGCGAGAGCTTCCGTAGTGGATTCGGTGCCCGCCGCGTAGATGCGTGCGATGCCCGGGTGCTCGAGCCGCGACATCAGTTCAGCCTCGAGCCGGAAGCGCCGCTCCGCGGATCCCGCGGCAAGCGCGCCGCGCAGCACCTTCACCGCCACGCGTCGCTCGGGCCGCACCTGCTGCGCCTCGTAGACCGCACCCATGCCGCCGACTCCGACCAGCCGAATCAGCCGACATCCACCGATCTCGAGACCGACAAGACGCTCCTCGGTGCTCACGCCTGCATTGGTGCGCGTTCGGTCGCTCGTCTCGGCGACGTGGAAACGCAGGAGTTCGATCACCTCGCGGCGTTCGGTATCACCAAGTCCGCTCGCGTCGACGTAGGCGATGCGCTCTCCCTCGGGAAGTGCGCTCGCGTTGTCGAAGACCTGCTCGATGCGTTCCTGCCGGGCGCGGCGCGCAGGATCGGTCGAGGGAGTCGGTTGCGGGTTCTCCTGCGGCATCGATGCGGCTCTCTGCGCGCGTTGGGCTACGCAGCCTCCGCGATCGCGCGCCGGAGCCACGCGCGCGCGTAGTTCCAGCGCTTGCTGACGGTGCGCGGGGCGATGTCGAGGAGGATCGCCGTCTGCTCGATCGAGAAGCCGGAAAGGAACCGGAGACGCGCGACCTGCGCACTCTCGGGACTCTCGGCCTCGAGGCGATCGAGCGCCTCGATGGCGGCGATCGTCGCAGGCGAGAGCGCGCGCGTCACATCCTCGAGTTCGCCGGCGACGACCTCGATCGACACCCGGTCGCGTCCGCCGCCGCGTCGGAGGCGCCCCTCGCTGCGGGCGACATCAATGAGGAACTGACCCATCGCACGTCCGACCGAGCCCCAGAAGTGGCGGCGGTCGTCCCACGCGGTGCGCTCGACGCCGGGGCCGAACATCTTGAGGAAGAGTTCGTGCACCACCAGCGTGGGCTGCAGCTGTGCGCGTGTTCCTTCGGCCGAACAGGCGCGCGAGGCCATCTCATGGATCTCGGCGTAGATGGTGCGCCACAACTTCTCCGTCGCGCGCTGGTCTCCCCCGCTCGCGGCGTTCAGCATCTCCGTCAAGTTCTCAACGTACTCCCCCGTGGGCATCGCTCCATGATGCCATTTCGTGGAGCCAACGCAAGCCCCCTTTCAATACTCGGGTCAGAACGGGGTCCGGAATCCCATCGCCCGCACCGCGCACCAGCCGACGAGCGCCTCGAAGATCACGAAGAACGCCGACAGCCAGACGGCGATCGCTGGCCAGATCGTCCACGACGGCGTCCAACCGAGGAACCAGAGCACGCCGAGCAGGATCCCGATCGTTTCCAGAAAGACGCCGATGAAGAACCGGATCTTGCGGCCAGACTGATCGATGTTGCAGGTCAGGGGCATGTCGGGAGTCTACCGGTCGCACCGGTCGCCAGGCATGCGAGGAGCCGCGACGCGCGACGCGACCTGCGTCAGCACCCGCCCCAGGCCGCAAGCAAGAGCGAGAGATCGCTCGCGCCGACATCACCATCGCCATCGAGATCCGCCGACGCACCCGACGCGCCCCACGACGCGAGGAGGAGCGAGAGGTCGCTCGCGCCGACGCTTCCGTCGTCGTCAAGATCGGCGATGCACGCCGGCGCGTAGCACTCGTCGGGACGACCGTCGCCGTCCTCGTCGGCACTCGTTCCGTCCTCGATGTCGCACTCGTCGGGAACGCCGTTGAGGTTGCAGTCGTTCGTCGCGGTCGCGGCGGCGCGAATGCACCAGACTCCGACGAATGGCCCGCCGAGATCGTCGATCCGCAGGAACTCGTCGTTTCCGGCCGAGAGATCGTTCGGATCAATCGTGCCAAACTTGCCGACGAGCCACGCGGTGTTCGTCACCCCCGTCGAGTGTTTTGCTCCCGGGTAGTCGGTCTGCAACGTGAAGTTGTGCGCGATCGCGCCGACGAAGAAGGATGTACCCGCCTCGCCGACGTACACGTCGTCGATCTCGACCCGCTCGAATGTGCCGGTGTCCGGCGAAAGGATCGACGTCGCCACGTGCGCGAGGACGCGCGCGTCGGTCGGATCGCCGTCACCGTTCGGATCGCTCCAGAGATAGACGTCGACCGGGAACCCGACCGGCATCGCACCGTGCATGATGTCGATCGCGCTGATCCGCTCGCCTCCCTCAAGGATCGCGTAGTTCATCAGCCACGCCATGTTCGGCGCGTCGCTTGAGATGTAGTACTCGGCGCTGCCGTCGTCGCGACGGTACGGGATCTCCTTGTCGCTCCCGAGCTGGCAGGTGTCGGGAATGCCGTCGGCCTGGCAGTCCGCTGCGCCGTTCGCGATGTCGATCGAGTCGGGCAGGCCGTTGCGATTGCAATCCTCGCACTCGTCGGGCACGCCGTTCGCATCAACGTCGCTGGAGCTGCCGGACGCGAGTTCGCATGCATCGGGCACGCCGTTCGGCTGACAGTCATTCGCGGCGCCGGAGGCGAGCTCGCAGTCGTCGGGAATCCCGTTCGAATTGCAGTCATTCCCCGCAAGCTGGCAGTCGTCGGGAATGCCGTCACCCTGGCAATCGATGCTGGTGCCGTCGGCGATGTCGCACTCGTCGAGCGTGCCGTTGGCGTTGCAGTCGGCGATGCGCGTAGCGACCGCGCGGACGAGCCAGTTGCCCGGAAGACCGAACGAATCGATCAAACCGAAGAGGGGCGCCTCGCCGATCGACTCGATGTCAAGTTCGCCCGTCGGTGCGACCGCCACCCAGCTCTTCTGCGCGCTGGCGCCGGTCTGGTCGATCGGCGCCATCGCGGCCTGTCCGCCCGAGATGTACACGCCGATGAAGAACCGCGTTCCCACCGGTCCGAGATACGTGTCGGTGATGTCGTAGTCGCGCAGCGTGCCCGCAGTGCCCGCGATCGTGACCGTCTGCGCGCGGCGCAGGAATGCGTCGCGCGGATCGCCATCCTGGTTCTCGTCGCCCCACACGCACACGGTCGCCTCGATGCCGGCCGGAAGGCCGGTGCCGAACGCGAGCTTCACCGTGCGCAGCGTCTCGCCGCCGTCGACCACGGTGAAGCGGTTGAGCCATGCGATGTCGGAGGCCTGCGTGAGGCCGATGGTCTCCTCGGCGCTGCCGTCGTCGAACTTGTACGTGCGCGTGATCGTCGCCTGCTGGCATTCGTCGGGAATGCCGTCGGGCTGGCAGTCGATGCTCGTACCCGCCGCGATATCGAGCGAGTCGGGGAGGTTGTTCGAGTTGCAGTCCTCGCACTCGTCGGGAACGTCGTTCGAATCGAGGTCGGCGCTCGTGCCGTTCGCGACATCGGTCGCATCGAGCACGAAGTTGCCGTTGCAATCGGGGTAGTGCTCGAACGCGCCCATGTCGACGCGCGCGCGCTTCGTGCCACCCTGCGCGTTGCGGATGCGGGACGCGCCGTTCTGGTCGAACGGCACGGGCTCCGCGACGATGCCGTCGCCATCGAGGTCGAAGAGGTCCGCGGGCACGGCCGCATCGAGGCCTGCGTCGATCCCGGGGCTTCCGATCGCGAGGCGGAAGTCGCGCAGCGCCGCATCGGTGAAGGTAGGCTCGCCGACGAGGTTGCCCTCGCCTGGGAAATCGTCCGGGAGGAGCGAATACGCCACGTCCGACGGACCGACGAGCTGCGCGGGGCCGAAGACGCAGTTGCGCACGATCTTCACCGGACCGGTGGAGCTCGAGAGACCGAAGCTCGCATTGCCGGCGAACGTGCAGTTGACCGCGGTGACCGCGCCCTCGTAGCTCGTCACGCCGCCGCCTCCCGCACCGGTGTTGTCGCAGACCGCGGTGTTGAGGAGGACGATCGTGCCCTCGTAGGTCTCGATCACGCCGCCGCCGTCGGCGATGTTGCCGTAGAGCCGGCAGTTCACGAACGTCATTGATCCGCCGTAGGTCGACGCGACCGAGCCCTGCTGACCGCACTCGTTCGAGGCGAAGCGACAATCGACGAACGTCACGGTGTCGTCGTAGCTCGAGTACACGCCCCCGGAGGCGCCCGCGCGGCTCGACAGGAACTTGCAGCGACGGAACGTGAGATCGCCGCCGGAGACAAGCGCACCACTCTGATCGACGCGACCATCGCGGATCGTGAAGCCGTCGAAGGTCGCGCCGTCGATGCCGCTGCCGCTGATGACGCGCACGGCGTCCTGACCCGTGAGGATCGTCTCGTTGGCGACGAGGTCGCGCTGGGCGAGGCTCGTTTCCGTGCCGGCGAATCCACCGTAGATCGCAAGTCCGTTGCGCGTGGTGTAGGGCGTGACGCCGGGGTAGTACGTGCCTTCCTTCACCCAGATCTCGGTGATGGCCGGGTTCGTCACCGCCGCCGCGACCGCCGACTTGATGCCTTTGTACGCGGTCGCCCACGTGAAGCCGTTGCCGCTCGCGGGCATGGCCGGGTCCACATGGAGACGCGTCTGCGCGAACGCGGACGATGCGCCGAAACCGAGCAGAAGTGCGCAGGCAAGCAGCAGCAGACGCGCGGCATGCGGTGCGCGACGGCACCACCGGAGGCGGGCAGGAGCGAGGACGCGAACGTTCGACCGCGGAGACTCTGCAGGCATCGCTCCAAACTAGAGCCTGCATAGCCGTGGAAAAGCCCGCGGAGCGATCATTTCTGGAAAATGGCGCGACACAGCGCCTGCACATGGGCCGCGAGCGCGCGTTCTCGGGTCACGCATCCTCGCAAACGCCGTTCGGGTGCGCGCACGCGTGCGGCCTACGACCTGCGGTCGCCCTTCAGGGTGAAGGCCGCGACGCTGTCGCGCAACGCGAGGCTCGCGCGCTGGAGTTCGGATGCGGTGCGTCCGAACTCCTCCGCGCTCTCGACCGAGCGCTTCGCCGCGGTCACAAGCGCGCCCATCGAATCGCTGATCGTGTTGGCGCCCTCGGCCTGGCTCTGCATGCCGGTCGCGACCGCGCGGTAGCGCTCGGCGTTCGCACCGACCTGCTCGATGATCTCGCCCATCTGTCGGCTCGACGCGACGACCTCGTCGACGCCTCGGCGCACCTTCTCGGCGAAACGGTCCATCTCCATCACGCCCGCACCGACCGCCGACTGCATCTCGCGCACGATCGACTCGATGTCGAGCGTCGCGGCCGCGGTCTGGTCGGCGAGGCGTCGGATCTCTCGCGCCACGACGAGGAACCCACGTCCCTGCTCCCCTGCCTTCTCGGCCTCGATCGCGGCGTTCACCGACAGGAGATTGGTCTGGTCGGCCACCTTCGCGATCGTCGTGACGACGCCGCCGATCTTCGAGGCGCGCTCGCTGATCGCGGCGAGCTTCGAGGCGATCGACGAGGTCGCGTCGGCAAGCTCGCGGATCGTGCGATCGACCGACGCAAGGTTCGCGCGCGTTCCATCGGCAAGGCCCGCCGTGTGCGCGACGGCCTCCTCGACCGCGGCCACGGTGCGCGTGAGCTCGGCGCCGGTCGAGCTGATCTGCCGCGTCGCGGCCGCGATCTGGCTCGACGACTCGCCGAAGCGGTGCGCCATGTCCTCCTGCTCGCGGCTCGTCGCCGCCAGTTCGAGCGCGCCCGAATCGAGCGTCACGCCCGCGGTCTTCACGCTGACGAGCAGGTTGTTGAGGTTCTCCTGCATCCGGCCAAGGCTGCGCGTGAGGACGCCCGCCTCGTCGTTGAGCTTGCTCGCCGGGATGTCGTTCGAGAGATCTCCGGCGGCGATCGCATCGGCCGCGAGCGCGGCGGCGGTCAGCCGACGGCGCGTATGCAGGGCATGCCACGTGACGAGTCCGCCCGCGAGGGCGAGCGCCGCACCGAAGAGCAGCGCGTTTCGCCAGACTTCGGCGCGGATCGGTGCAAGCACCACCTCGCGCGGCCGGGTGAGGACGATCGTCCATCCCCCCGCCGGAATGCGCACCGCCGCCGCGAGCAGATACTCGTCGTTCATCGGATCGACCACGTCCTGCACCATGCCGTCGAGATCGGCGCTGCGATGGAAGCCGCCGAGCATCTCGCCGTAGATCGTCTCGTCGATCGGGCGCGTGCGCAGCTCGCTCCGCGTCGCGTCGGACGCGGCCAGGCCCGAACCACCCGAGATCGGCGCGTCGCGCGTCGCGACGATGATCCGGCCGCGTCCGCTGACGAGGAACGCCTCCGCCTCGACCTTGCGCGCGCCATCGCGCACGATCTTCTCGATGTCGGTGAGCGCACGGTCGGTCGCGCCGATCCCGCGGAACTTCCCGTCGATCACGATCGGATGCGACTGCTCGACGATGAGTTGTCCGTCGTACACGTACGGCTCGGTCACGAGCGTCTGCTCGCGCTGCGTCTCGGCGAAGGCGCGGCGCACGCCGTCGTAGTAGAGGCCCGTCTCGAAGTCGACGAGGGGCTTCACCGAGATGGCATCGTCCTTCTTCCAGTCCCGGAAGGGATACGCAAGGAAGCGACCGGTACCGTCGCTCCACTCGGCGGGAAGCGCGCTGCGCGCCGCCGCATCGCCGCCATCGGCGTCGGGCTCGTAGCCGACGTAGACGGCGGTGATTCCGGGCGAGGCCGCGAGCGTCGCCTTCAGGAGATCCACGGTCAGCTCGCGCTTTCCGAACAGACCTCCCGCCTGCTGCGCCGCGATCGAACGCGCGATCGACATCGACGTGGCGTTCGACTCCTGGATGCGGGCACCGACCGCAAGCGCCTCGCGCGCGAGCGAGTCCTCGGCCATCACCTCGAGATGATCGAATTTCTCGGCCGCTCCCCAGACGAGGATGGCGGCGATCACCACCGTCGCGGGAAGAATCCCGAACAGGAACAGACGACCCGCGAGGGAACTGGCGAAGGGGATCGAGCGCGCCGTCGCGACCTTTCGGGACATGCGCGGATCGTAACGGAAGTCGCGCGCGGTACGATGGAAGGATGACTCCATCAACCACGAGCGCGCTCCCCTCCCGCCCCGGCGTCGTCGGCGGTATCCCGGCTGGATTCCAGTCGATTCCCGACACGCCCGGCGAGCCGAACGGATTCATGCTCGATGGATCGGTCATGGCGCCCTTCAACCTGCTCGCGTGGGTCGATGCGAATGCCGAGCACTTCAAGCCGCCCGTCGGCAACAAGTACCTCTACTCGGGCCGCGACTTCTTCGTGATGATCATCAAGGGGCCGAACGCGCGCAACGACTTCCACCAGGTCGACAGCGAGGAGTTCTTCATCCAGCTGAAGGGCGACGTGCATGTGAAGACGATCGAGGACGGGAAGGTGAAGATCCACCGCATCCGCGAAGGCGAGGTGTTCTTCATCCCGCCGAACGTGCCGCACTCGCCTCAGCGCGGGCCCGACACGCTCGGCCTGGTCGTCGAGCGCCGACGTCCGCAGGGCGAGCCCGAGCACCTCATCTTCTTCTGCGAGAAGTGCAACACGCTCGTCTACGACAAGGTGTTCGACTGCAAGGACATCGTGCACCACTTCGCGCGTGCGATGGAGGAGTTCTGGGCCGACCCCGTGCTCTCGACGTGCAGATGCTGCGGGCATCGCATCACGAAGCCGTGATTGGTGCGCTCGAGATTTGAGCGCTCGCGACTCGCTTCGCTTTCGCTCGCTCTGGCCGGCCTCGCCGCGAGTGAATCGCGGCGGGCCGAGATGCGTTGTGCGTGGAGCGCTCGAGGCTCTCGTCCGACGCGTGTGCCCGCAGACGAAGTCTGCGGAACACAGGATGTCGGAGTCCATTCGGCGAGGATCGAGTTGGTCGAAGAACGATGCGCTTGACGGCGCAGCGGTTGACGACGAACGTCATCCGTTCCGCAGACTTCGGCTTCGCCTCCGTCTACGGGCACACAGCACGATCGACCCCGGACGAAGAACATCGACGTCCATCCACGTTGTGC
>JAJTGL010000059.1 GCA_021297795.1 Planctomycetaceae bacterium | reverse complement strand
AGCCCGCGGGAACGGAGACGGATCGCTCGCGCAGGATCCACGCTCGCGAGTGTGGATCGCGTGGTACTTCGACGCCGAGGGGCGACGCCGGAAGCGGTCGACCGGACGCACGAACCGGCGCGACGCCGAAGAGCTCCTCGCGAAGTGGACGCGAGAGATCCGCGACGTCGCCGACGGGCTCGTCGACGCCGACGATCTCCGACGCCGAGACGAGCGTGCCCGACCCCTCGCCGAGCACGTGCGCGACTACTTCGAGCACTTCACGACGAAGCCCCGGTCGAGGAGCTCCCTCGCCGTGAAGACGTGCGTCCTGCGACGGCTCCTCGACATGATCCGCGACCAGCTGGGGCGCGAGCCGCGGCTTTCCGACTTCTCGCCGACCGTGATCGCACGCGCGATGCGTGCCAGGATCGACGACGGACTCTCGGCGCGGACGGCGAACCTTCTCCGACAGAACGCCGTCGCCCTTGCCGCGTGGATCACCGCGGAGGGGCGGGGGAATCTCTCCGACTTTGGGAAGCGGATCGCACGGTTCGACGAGAGCTGCGACCGGCGACTCGTCCGGCGTGCCCTGACGACCGACGAGCTTGCGCGGCTCTTCGCCGTCGCCGAGGGTCGCGGTCGGCGGTTGTGGTACGCGCTGGCGTACTAGACTTCGAGGGCGGCACGCTCGCGATCCGCAACCGGAAGGCCGGTCGGATCGACGTGCTCCCCCTGCACGCGGAGCTCGTCGAGGGGCTCCGGTCGGCGCGACCGTTGCTCGCGCCCGCGGCGATCTCGACGGCCCGGATCTTCAAGTCGGCGGTGCATCATCGGACGCGCTCTCGCGACTTCGCGGAAGCCGGGATCGCCGAGATCGACGCCGACGGTCGGATCGCCGACCTACACGCGCTCCGCACGACGCTCGGCACGAATCTCGCGAGAGCGGGCGTGCCGGTACAGACCGCCGCCCGCACGATGCGTCACACCGATCCACGAACAACGCAGAAGCACTACACGGCCCTCGGACTTGTCGACGTCGCCGGTGCGCTGGCGTCGCTTCCGACGATCTCCGAAGCCGCCGTCGTGCGTGCGACGGGCACGACTGATTCGGTGCCGATTGACGCCCGAAACCGCGGTAGCAGTAGCGGTAGCAGTAGGCGCACGAAACGGCACGAAACGGCGAGAGCCGCCGAGAAACCGTCAACCGCGGTCGATTCCGCAACCGATTCGCAACCCACGCAGGGGCGAGACGTTGCGCGACGATTTGGCACGGAACGCGAAGACGTGCTACACTCGCTCTACACTCGGGCGATTAGCTCAGCTGGCTAGAGCACACGCATCACACGCGTGGGGTCGTAGGTTCGAATCCTATATCGCCCACTTCGACGAAACGGAGCGACGAGCACACTCGTCGCTCTGTTGTTTTTCCGCGACATGTTCAGCGTCCGGCCGACGGGTTGGGCAGCCCGCGCGGGTCGGACAACTCGCGCAGCGCCGTGCGGCAGTACCACTTCACCGCCGCCGACATGGGCGGTGCGAGCGCGTCGAGTTCTTCCGACGAACACCACCGGATGTCGTGATGCTCCTCGGCGGCGAGCGTGGTCGTGCCGCGCCGCACGCGCGCGAAGTAGATCATGCCGATGTGCTCGTGCGTGTCGCTGATCCGGTGGATGTCGAGGAACCTCGGCGCGATCAGCGCGCGCGTGCCCGGCTCCGTCGTCGGCGGGCGCTCGCCCACGAGCTCGATCTCGAGCCCGCTCTCCTCGCGCGCCTCGCGCAGCGCCGCCTGCTCGGGATCCTCGTCGAGCTCGATGTGCCCGCCGATCGGAAGCCACTTGTCGAGCTTCCGATGGTGGATGACGAGCACCTTCCCCTCGTGCACGATGAAGAGCGCGACGGTGAAGTCGATGAGTTCGTGAAGATGCGGCATGGTGGATCCGTGGCGTCTAGCGTGCGCGCGGCGCGCCACCCGGAGGCGTCGTGTGGTCGCCGAAGTACTTCTCGCTGCGATAGCGAAGCCACACGCGCAGGACGTCGGGCACGCGCTCGCGCTCGTCGGGCGTGAGGGCCTCGTAGAGCGCGATCGCCTTCGCGCGCTCGGCCCGGCAGGCGGCGTTGCGGTGCGCATCCCACAGCGAGCGCGCCCGACGGATGCACGCGCAGGCATCCTTCACGCGTTCGGCGCTGGTCGGAGGTCGTGAACTCGGGCGCTTCTTCGCAGGCAATGCTCGACCCGGGCTTCTTGCGATCGACCGGGCACCGCGCCCAGATCGGCGAGGCGCAGCATAGAACGCATCGGATCGCGCCGTATCAACGACTCAGCACGGGCCCCACGCGCCGAGCAGCGTCGAGAGGTCCGCCGCATCGGTCGTCCCGTCGCCGTTGGCATCGCCCGCGGGCGTACCCCACGCGCCGAGCAATGCGGAGAGGTCCGCGGCGTCCACCGTGCCGCTTCCGTCGAGGTCGCCCGGGCACGAGGCCTTTCCGTCGAAGGTGATCTCGAACGCGAACGGTCCGGGTGCCGCGGGACCGTTGCCGCCAAGTCCGATGTAGACGGGGACGCCCGCCTGGAGCTCGAGTCCCTCGATGCGCGACGTCCACGGCGGCACGTCGCCGTGGCAGCCGTTGTCGTCGCACGCGAAGATCGTCGATGCGTCGCCGCACGCGGTCATCACCGCGATCCGAAGGTCGTAGATGCCCCAGAAGTTCGGGTCGGTGTCGCTGCAGTTGCCCATCGTGTAGGGGCCGGTCGCAGGCGGCACGAAGCGCAGGTACTTCGGGTAGCGCAGCGCCTGGTTGCCGATCGCGAAGGTGCACGGCGAACCGGCGAGCGGAAGATCCGGATACTCGAACTCGAGCCGGATCGACTGCAGGCCCATCTGCGCCTCGAGGAGATCCGCACCGCACGGATCCGGCGGAGGCTCGGCGGGCGACACGTCGACGGTCAACGTCGCCGGCAGCGCGACATTCGCCTCCTGAGCACCGAACGCGAGGATGTAGCTCGATCCTCCGTCCGCCCAGAAGCCGACCCGCGCGCCGCCCGTCGCCGGACACTGGTCGTACGAGCAGTCGATGACCGTCGACGCGTCGCCGCACGCGGTCATCACCGCCACATGCACCTGGAGCGCGCTCGGGCAGATCCCGAACTGGTAGTAGCCCGTCTTCGGCGCGGTCCAGCGCGCGAAGTTCGCCTTGAAGATCGTCGCGGGATGCACGCTGCCCGGATCGCAGTAGCCCGTCATGTCAAGCGAAGGCACGGCACTGTTCACGTTCACGACGGTCGAACCGGTCTGGATCACCGTCGCGCTCGCGCATGGATCGACGGGCGCGTCGATCGCGATCGGCACGAAGGTCCATATCGCGGTCGTCGGCGATGCCGTACCCACGGCGATCCACGCGCGCGAACCCGCGGCGAGCGTGACATCGACCGCCGCCGCAGAGGCGCAGAAGTTGTCGTTGCACGCGAGGAGGTTTGCCGAAGCGCCACACCCGTCGAACACGGCAAGCCGCGTGTCGGACGAACTCTCGCAGAGCGAGATGCGATAGGCGCCCGTCGTCGGCACATCGAACGGATAGAGGTTCGCGCGGTACAGCGTGAAGTTCGGACCACACGAACCGGAGCGAATGACGCGATCCGGAGCAGTGGTCGTGTTGAAGATCATCGAGTTGGAGCCCGGCACGCAGACGAGCGTTCCAGGCGCGCACGGGTCGTAGGCGGGCGGCGTCGCGCAGTTCGACGGAGGATCGCCTGCGGTCGCGCCCGTGAAGACGCAGACGCCCGGCGTCGATTCGAACGCATAGTCGACGAGCGTGCGGATGGTCGACGTCGCACCGACGGCGATCCGCGCCCATCCGTAGCGGACCTGGTTGTCGGCGCCCGCGAACCTGAAGCCGACGATGTTGTCGGCGTTGAGCTTCCACGCACCCTCCTGCGCGCCGAACGTCGCGGTCCCCGCGCCGAACGACCCGTAGCCGGCGACCGTCGTTCCCGCCGGCAGCTTCGGCGGCGTGCCGCTCGTCGTGCCGGGGTAGCGGATGAAGCCCGCGCCGTTCGTCGACCCCGTGTAGAAGATGATGTTCGCGCCACCCGCGGCCGGTCCGCTCGTGTAGGCGCCCGACGTGTAGATGTTGAAGTCCCAGCCGGCGGGGCCGTTGAACGTGGTCGTCGTGGCGCCGCTCTCGACATTGAGCCACAGGCCGTACTGGTTGTACGGGATCGGCAGATTGACCACGCGGTGGACGATCGCCGCGGAGGCGCACTCCGCGACGTGGAGCAGACTGAATCCTGCGGCGACGAGCGCGAGCAACCGGGTTCGGGGGAGATTGGACTGCATGGAAAGCTCGACCCGAAGGTAACCCGGATCGGGGCGGAGGCAACAACTTCCGCCGTTGCTCCGTGGCTCCGCACGTCGTACGGGCGCGTTGCGTCAGAATCGCACGGCGAATCCGAACAGGACACCGTGCTGGACGATGTCCCACGTGAACGCCGCCGCACCCGTGCCGTCGGAGTAGTCCCAACCGACCGCGCGGTAACCGACGAAGACGGACGCCGGCGTGTCCCACGCGTCGAAGTCGTACGCGACGAACGCCGTCGCCGACCACGTGAGGTCGGACGAGACGCCGAAGCCTCCGACGTCGCCGTTGACCGCGAGGCGAAACGGACCGCCGAGCAACGCATCGAGCGGCAGGCCGAGCCGAGCGCCGACGATCGGATCGACCCAGTCGCGATCGTCCGACACGCTCGGGAGCGACGCCGATTCGAACTCGACCTCGAGCGCGGTGTAGCGAGCGCCCGCGTAGACATCCACCGATGTCTCGCGACCATCGTGCGATCCGATCAAGCGGTACATCGCGCCGAAATCGAGAAGCGTCTCCTCGAACGTCACCTCCAGATCGGCGAGCCCGATCGGATTCACGGCGTTCTCGTCGGTCGCACGGTCGTACAACCCGTCGAGGAAGACGCTCCACGCGCCCTGCCCCGCCTCGACCCGACCGCAGTAGCCGAAGAGCGAGTCCGACGAATCGACGATGTCGAGGAACGACTCGTGCGCCGAGGCCGTCTCCCCGCCCACACCCACGGTCCCATCGATGCCGGGAAGCCAGCAGAGGATCATCAGCTCGGCACGCCACGACTCCACGGACGCCGAGATGGATGCGTCGACGTCGGCATCGACGCCCGCGTCGACGTTGCGCCCGCCCGCGCCCGCGGGCTGTACGCCGACATCGGCCGCGTCAACCGGATCGCGATCCTCGGAATCCTGCGCGGCGTCGTCCGACTCGCCTGCATCCACGAGGGCATCCACGAGGACATCCACGACGGCGGCCGCGCCGCCGGCACCGACGTCGCCACAGGCCGACGCACAGGCGCCCCTTGCCGACGGCGTGACGGCGACGCACATCGCGCACGCCGCCGCGCTCAACCCGGTGCTCCCCCGCCCGGCGCGCATCGCTCAGGGACCTTCCGCATCCGCGCCATGGCCCTTCGCCGCGTCGGCGCCGACCATCGCCGCGGGCGCGCGCGACACCGAGACCTGCACGATGCGGCCGTTGAAGGCGTTGTCGCGCTCGGCGTAGTCGCTCGTCACCGGGGTTGCTCGGTCGCAGCCGACATCGACGCACTCGTCGACCGAATAGGTGAACGGCATGGTGCGGCCGACATGCGTCTCGCCGACGAGCCTGCCGTCGACGTAGAGCCGGCTGGTCCCACCCGTGCCCGCCGCGACCTCGTCGCGCGCGAACTCGTACCGCACCGCATGCATTCCGGGCGCGATCGCGTCCATCGAACGCACCGTGAAGAGCTCGAGCCCCGCGAAGTTGTGGACGTGGCACACGCGCCCACCCTTCATGTAGAGGCTCCATCCGCCGAAACGCCCGGCCTGCGCGATGATCACGCCGTCGCCGCCCCCCTCGGGGATCTCGATGTCCGCGACGATCTCGTGCGACTTCGCGCGGAGATCGAGAAACGCCCCCTCGGCGATGCCGGTCATCCCCTCGAACAGCGTGATCGACGCGTGCGCGCCGACGAGATCAGGACGACCGGCGATCTCGGCGCTGAGCCGCTCGACGCGGCGGTCGTCGAGGGGATACACATGGTTACGCACGGCCTCGCGATCGAAGAGTCGCTTCAGCTCCTCGAGACGCGCGGGCTCCTTCGCGGCCAGGTCGTTCGACTGGCTGAAGTCGCTGCGGAGGTCGTAGAGCTCCCAGCGGTCGTCCGCGACGGGTGGCATCTTGGCCTGGAGCACCCACGGGATCGAGTGCCGCGCGACCGCGGTCCAGCCGTCGTGGTAGATCGCGCGGTTTCCGAACATCTCGAAGTACTGCGTGGTGCGCCGGTCCCTCGCATCCGCATCTCCGGCGGCGTACAGCATCGACACGCCGTCCATGGGACGCTGCTCGATGCCGTTGACCAGGGTCGGCTCGGGGATCCCCGCGGCGTCGAGCACCGTGGGCGCGATGTCGATCACATGGTGGAACTGCGCCCGGACACGCGCGTCCGGCCTGATGCGCGCGGGCCAGCACATCACCATCGCGTTGCGCGTGCCGCCGAGATGCGAGGCGACCTGCTTCGTCCACTGGAACGGAGTGTTGCCCGCGTGCGCCCAGCCGACGGCGTAGTGCGGGTACGTCGACGGCCCGCCCCACTCGTCGAGCTTCGAGAGCTGCATCTCGGTGGTCGTGTCGACCGCGTTCAGGTTGAGGATCTCGTTGAACGAGCCCTCGGGGCCGCCCTCCGCGCTCGCGCCGTTGTCGCCCGCGATGTAGATGAAGAGCGTGTCGTCGAGCTCGCCCATCGACTCGATCGCGTCGACCAACCGGCCGATCTCGTGGTCGGTGTGCGACGCGTACGCCGCGTAGGTCTCCATCTGACGGGCCATCACGCGCCGCTCGTCCTCGCCGTACGAATCCCACGCGGCGATCTCCTTCGGCCGCGGCGTGAGCTTCGTCGACTTCGGGACGATGCCCTTCGCGATCTGACGCGCGAGCGTCTCCTCGCGCAGCTTGTCCCATCCCTGATCGAAGCGGCCGCGATACCTCGCGATCCACTCGGCGGGCACATGGTGCGGCGCGTGCGTGGCCCCCGGCGCGAAGTAGATGAAGAACGGCCGGCCGGGCGCCAGCGCGTGCTGCGCCTCGACCCAGCGCACGGCCTGGTTCGTCATGTCGGTCGTGAAGTGGTACTCCGCGTCGCCCGACCCGGCGGCCGGCGGATCGATGCGCACGGTGCCGTCGATGATCGACGGCGACCACTGGTTCGTCTCCGCCGCGAGGAAGCCGTAGAAGCGGTCGAAGCCCGAGTGCGTCGGCCACCGGTCGAAGGGTCCGACGACGGTGGTCTCCCACGCGGGCGTCTCGTGCGACTTGCCGAACGCCGCGGTGCCGTAGCCGTTCAGGCGCAGGATCTCGGCAAGCGGCGTGACGTTGCGTGGCCGCACGCCCGTGTTGCCCGGAAACGCCGTCGCGAGCTCGGTGATCGAGCCCATGTTGTTCACGTGGTGGTTGCGTCCGGTGAGAAGCGCGGCGCGCGTCGGCGAGCAGAGCGCGGTGGTGTGGAAGCGGTTGAACCGGAGGCCTTCGTTCGCCAGTCGCTCGAACGTGGGCATGTCGCACGGCCCTCCGAACGCGCTCGAGTGGCCGAAGCCCATGTCGTCGATGAGCACGATGACGACGTTCGGTGCGCCCTTCGGCGGGCGGACTTCGAACCGCTCCGGCGCCGCGACCTTGTGCGGGTCGATCTCGGAGATCGCGGGTGCGGCCGGTTCGGCGATGGGAAGGCGCGTCCGGTCGAGAACCGGCGGGGTCTCGCCGCGCGCATCGGCCGATCTCGCGAGAAGAGCCTCGACGAGCACGATGATGACGATGAGTACAGCGATGTGCAGCAGCGCGCGCTTCGACATGGAACGTTCCTTCCGTCGCGGCTCGTCCGCGACGGAGGCGATGATGGGCGCGCGCTCGACCCGGAGCCGCGGGGAAAGTGCCCAAGTCTCGTGGCCACGGTCCACGGCTGCGCGGGCACGCACGGCCGCCCCGCGGCGTCGCGGGGAAAGATCCCGCGATTCCATGCGGAACCCGGTCCCCCCGAGCATCCGATGCACAATGGTCCCGCGATGCACCACTCCATCCACAATCTCCTCGCGGGCCTCACCGTCGCCTCGCTCGCTGTCTCCACCCCGGCATCTGCCCAGCGCGCCCCTCGCGGCGGCGGTCCGGAAGCGCGCACCGCTCCCGCCACCACGAGGGATGGCGCGACCATCCAGTGGTTCGCCACGCTCGAACGCGGCCTCGCCGAGGCGAAGCGCACGGGGAAGCCGATCCTCCTCGTCTCGGGTGCACCACACTGCGCCGGAGTCTCGGGCATGTGGTGCCCGGGCAAGGTGAAGATCGACAACGGCTGGCTGCTGAAGGACGAGATCGTGGCCGCCTCGCGCGACTTCGTGTGCATCCGCCTCACCTCCTACGAGTCGGCGGAGGAGGCTGCGTTCGTGACGCGCCTTCAGGGCAACCCCGTCAACACGGTGTTCGCCATCCTCGCTCCCGACGCGCAGCCTGCGATCGCGATGAAGGGCCTCGGCCGTGGACCTGGCGAACTCTTCGCGGACACCGCCGACATGGTGCGGCAGATGGGGGAGATCGCAGCGAGGTACCCCGCGAAGAAGTCGACCGGAACACCGGCGCTTCCGGTCACGCTCGACGCGCGGCTTGGCCTTGCCGTCGCCTCGGCCGACCTCCAGCCGCTCGCGCTTGTCATCGCCGACGGCGCGAAGGAGCGAGAGGCGCTCGAGGCGAAGGTGGCCGAACTCGCATGGTCGCCGGACCTGCGCGGCAGGTTCGTCTACGCGAGCGCAGCGTCGACGACCGATCTGGCGCTCGAGGGCGGCGCGCGGCCGAGCTCGGGTGTCCTTCTCGTCGAGCCCGACGTCTTCGGAATCAAGGGCAGGATCGTGGCCGCGATCGCCGCCGACGATGTCGACCGGCAGCTCGGCAAGGCGATGCGCGAGGCGAGCACCGCGCATGTCCGCATGGCGAAGTCGCGCGAGGAACTCAAGCGCCTCGCGCTGGCGAACGGCGTGTTCTTCGAGACCGGAATCCCGGTGAGCGGCCGCAAGGAGGCCGAGGACCGCGCGAAGTTCAAGGCGCAGGTCGAGGAGGCGAAGAAGGCACGCGACGAAGCAGCGAAGGCGCGCGAGGCGGCCTCGAAGCCGCAAGCCGGCAACGACGCGGCTGGCGCACCCTGACCATCGTCGAATCCGTCCCGCATCAGTTCCGGGACGGAGGGAAACACGTCGAGACCGCCTCCGGGGTTATCGAGCCTCGACGCGGGTCGCGCAGCAGCGTCCATGGTGGGGGTGCATCGCACAACCCCATCTTCAGGACCCGTACGGCTGAAAAACCGTCGATCTTGGGAAATCGGGAGTGATTGCTCCTTACACCGCGCGGATTCCGTGCTAAATCCTCAAGACCGAATCCTGCGGCTGAGGGGCCGTTGGATGCGGAGGTTTGAGCGAGAAAGGGACGAGCGCGGTGGCTCCGCGCTCCAAGAACACATCCTGCAGAGAAGGACGCACGCTCGGTTCCCCGACGTGGTGTCGGTGCTACGTCGGACGCTTCGCGCGCCCGGCGCGTCAGGAGGCCCGTCCTCCGTTCGCCCCGATCCAACCTCGGATTCCGCGCTCCGCGAACGCGGTCGAAGCCCTTCGGGCACGAGGCTGCATCGCGTTCGCGTCACCGCAGGAGGAGAGGGAACCTGGCATGCATCGCCCCATCGTCCTCTGCTTTGTCGACTACTACCTGCCGGGTTTTCGCGCAGGCGGACCCACCCGCACCATCGCGAATCTGGTGGACATGCTCGGCGACGAGTTCGATATACGCATCGTCACGCGTGATCGCGACTTTGGCGACACCAAGCCCTACGAGGGCATGAAGATCGACGGTTGGAATCAGGTCGGCAAGGCGAAGGTCTTCTACGCCAGCGCCGCCACGCTCTCGCTGAAGGGACTTCGCAAGGTCATCCGCGAGACCGAGCACGACGCCGTCTATCTGAACAGCTTCCTGAGCCCGAAGATGACGGGCCTCCCTCTCCTGCTCCGTCGACTGAAGCAGGTGCCGGCGAAGCCTTGGATTCTCGCGCCGCGCGGAGAGTTCGCTCCGGCTGCGCTCGCCGCGAAGGCCCTCAAGAAGCGCATCTACCTCCTCGCCTCGCGAGCGGCAGGGCTCTACGACGGCCTCACTTGGCAGGCCTCCGCGCCGCACGAGGCGCAGGACATCCGTTCGGTGCTCGGTTCGCTCGCGAAGCGCGTCTTCATCGCTCCGGATCTCCCGCGAGCGCCCTCGGAGGCGGTGCAGGATCGACTTCCGATCGCATCCCGCCGGCCCGAGCGTCCGCTGCGCCTCGTGTTCCTCTCGCGGCTCGCCCCCGTCAAGAACCTCGACTTCCTCCTCGACGTCCTCTCCACGGTGCGCCGGGAGGTCGAGCTCACCATTCATGGTCTGCAGGAGAACGCGAAGTACTGGCAGCAGTGCGAGGCGAAGCTCGCTGCCCTGCCGGCGAACGTGCGTGCGTCGTACGAGGGCGCCGTCATGCCCGAGGACGTCCCGCACGCCTTCTCGAAGCACGATCTCTTCGTGTTCCCGTCGCGCGGCGAGAACTTCGGCCACGTCGTCCTCGAGTCGCTCTCCGCGGGCACGCCCGTGCTGGTGAGCGACCGCACTCCCTGGCAGGGTGGCGAGAGCGATGCGCTCGAAGTCCTTTCGCTCGACAAGCCGGAAGCGTGGCGCGATGCCATCGAACGTTGGAGCAGCCTCGACACCTCGGAGCGCAGCATCCGCCGCGACGATGCGCTCGACTTCGCCTACGACTACATCGAGCATCGAGCGGGTATCGAGGAATGCCGACAGCTGTTCCTCGACGCGATGGGTCTTTCCGCCGAGGCGACGCCTGCCGTGCGCACGCGCGGCCGACGCGCGACCATGTCGGTTGGAAGACGCGCCGCGCGCCCTGCCGCGAAGGTGGCGGCACGTCCGGCCGAGCACTCCGACGCATGGTCGGATGCCGCGATCGCCGCGCGCTCCGTCGCGTGATCAGGGATTTCCTGTCGGCTCCACTCGATCGCACCAAGCGGTGGACCGATGGGGCTCGACCTCATGCGTCGGCCGCTCCCTTGATCTCACGCGCCAGGTGCAGCGCGCCCGGACCGTGACCGCGCCCGCATCGACTCGTGCATCGCCACCAGCTCGTCCCACGCGCCGTCGAACGCCCACGCGTAGTTCTTCCAGCGGCCGATCGCCGCGCGGTTGATCGGCCGCCGCACCTGCGCGTGCGACAGCGTGGCGGCCACGCGCGTGCCGGCTTCGGGCGACAGCACGCGCTCGTCCATCGGAAGGCCCATGCGCCCGAGGCAGCGTTCGGCGAAGCGCGCGGAATCCTCGACGAGATCCTCGTAGGCGATCTGCTCGTGCGCGAGACCGAGCACCTCGAGCGCGCGCGGCACGATCCGGCGCTGCCAGCCGATGATCTCGCGGATGGCGCGCAGGTCGCCCGCCCAAGGGTTGAGCGCGGCGTTGAGGTGCGAGAAGAAGACGCTCGTCGCGTTGTCGCGCGGGTCGCGATCGATCGCGAGGCACACGCTGCCCGGGAAGATCGTGGCGATCTCGGGCAGCGAGCTCCACGCGATGAGGCTCTTGTCGAAGGTCCACGGCGCGGCGGGGGCGCCGACCCCGGTTGCGGCCGTCGTGCCCGCGGCGATCGCACGCGCGCCTTCGATGTACGCCTCGCGCATCCGCAGGAACGCGGCATCGGGAATGGCACCCGGCCGCTGCGGCCACGCGCCTGCGGCGGCAAGCGTGCGACGGATCATGTCGAGGCCGGTGTACTCGCCGATCCCGGCGATCGCGGGATGCCGGTCGAGCATGTGCTCGAGGAGCGTGGTGCCCGAGCGCGGCAGCGCGACGACGAAGGCCGTGCGCAGGTCATCCGCCGCCACCGCGCAGCGCGGCTTGAAGTGCCCGGCCCCCTTCTGGAGCAGCGCGTACTGCGCGGCGAGCGGGGTCGTCCATCCAGCGAGATCTCCCGGAGGTGCCGTCGTCCGATGCACCTCGCTCATCAGGTCGAACGCCTCGCGGTAGCGCGCCGCGCGATCGAGCAGTTCGGCCGCCTCGAAGCCGGCGTAGCGTCGCGTGACGACGTCGGCTTGGCTCCGCCAGATCGCGACGAACGCCTCGATGCCGCGGTCGCGATCCTCGACCGCGGCAGCGCGCGCCGCATGCAGCGCGACGCGGGGGTCCTTCGACCAGACGCCCCCTGCGCGCACCATCGCGGCGAGTTCGTCGCGCCGACCCGCGTAGTGGTACGCATCGAGCAGAGAGAACGCGGCCTCGACCGCGTGCGGGCCGCGCCCGCGCGCGATGCGCTCGAGCATCGCGATCGCCTCGTCGGCGCGGCCGTTGCGGAACGCGTGGCGCCCCCGCACGAGCAGGAGATGCTCGTCGTTTGGCGAGAGTTGCGCGGCGAGCTCGAGTTCGCGGCCGGCCTCGGCCTCGAGTCCCATGCGCATCAGCGCGCGTGCACGCCCGAAGCGCGCGAGGAAACTGCTCGGCGACTGGCGCAGGAACTCGTCCGCCGCCGCGAGCGCGCCGCGGCTATCGCCCGCACCAAGAAGACGTTCGATGCGGGCGGCTGGTGTTTCCTTGGCGGGCATGGGAGCGGCTAGTTTACGGACGTGGGGCCGACCGCCGGTGCTTCCGATGCGCGCTTCCGCCCATCGTGCGAGGGAATGCCGCCGAGCCGCCCGGCGTCCCGAGCGACCGCACCAGCGGAATCTCGGAGCGAGGGCTCCACGCCGGAGCCTTGCCCACGGACCTCACCCGATGCACCGACCACACGGACGCGACTACTGGCGTGAGATCCCGGCGCGGCTCCGCGAGCCCTCGGGAACCACGACGCGCGATGCCGATGACTCGGTGCGCGTCGCGACGCTGGTCGATGCGATCGAGGCGGCGACTGCACTCGCGCGGCTCAAGACCTTCGCACCGCCCGGCTTCCGATCGCCGTTCGCGCGCTCTCGATCGTCCAGCGGCGCCACTCCGAACGAGCCACATCTCGGTCCGACGCTCGAGGCGCTTCCCTCGCTCGCATGCGCGATCGCGGCGGTCCACACGCTCGACGCGCCTCGCGAGGCGGCACGACCCGCGGTCAGGCTTGATGCGAAGGCCCGTGCGCTCGCGGCCCAAGCCGAACAGAACGCGTACGAGGTCGCGCGACGGCTGCGCGTCCGTTGGGAAGAGTGGCTGCGGATCGCGTCCGCGTCGCTCGTCGTGCCCGACACCACCCACCTTCCGTCCTCAATGCAGTCTGCGACGCCATGGATGACACCTGCGCAGGTCGAACTCGCTCGCGAAGCGGGATGGGCGCATGCCGTCGATCCATTTGCGCTCGCCGAGGACGACCGGCTGCAGGCCGAGGCGCTCCTGCGTGCGCATCGCGCGCACGTCGCAGCACACATCGCGGAGGCCTTCCGCGGCGGGTCCCGGAGGGAACCGCGCGGACTCCGTTCGATGCGAAGCGTCGACCGTTGGACACGCTTCGTGGAACTCGCCGATGCGATCGACGCGACGAAGCAGCGCAAGTTCGGCCTCGCCGTCTCATGGGATTGGGTGCCTGAACCCTCGGCCGGCGCCCCTTCCCGAACGAATCCACCGAAATGCGTCTTCGGTGCGCTCCGGATCTGCGCGCCGACCGACCCCGCCTGCGCCATGTCGTTCGAACTTCCCGACCGCCGGACGACGGAACGCCTCCGCGATCACATCGCTCGGCTCCGCGCCTTCTCCGGTGACCGGCTCACTCTCGTCCATCGGCTCGGCCGGGAGTGTCGGCATGTCGATTGGGGCTCCTGCGCGCTGGGATGGTCGACCGCCGGGAAGCTCGTGTGGGCCGGCCGGCCGGCGCGCGACGAGGGCCCCGACATTGCAGAGTCGCTTCAACGCTCGGGCTTCCGAAGCGTGTGGTTCGCCGCCGACATCCTCGGCGCACCGGACTGACGGATCCGATGCGCGCGAGGTTCTGTCCGACGGATCCGCCGGGCTTCGGCGATTCCTCAGACAGAACCTATCCCACCTCGCCCCACGCGCCGAGGACGCGCGCGAGATCGACCGCATCGACCGCACCGCTTCCATCGAGATCGGCCGGGCCACTGCCGTCGCCCCAGTCGGAGAGAACGCGCGAGAGGTCGGCGGCGTCGACGGCGCCGCTGCAGTCGATGTCCTCCGCCAGCTTGCACGGAGTCGCGAGCGCGGCGTTGTAGAAGTTCCAGTTCTGCTGCCCAAGCCCTGAAAGCACGCCGGAGGGGTTGTGTCCGACGCCCTGCACCACCGAGTACTGGTGCGGGATGCCGAGATCGGTGAGGTGCGCGTCGAAGTCGACGTTCATCGGGACAAGCGCGTCGAGCGAACCGATGCCCTGCCGGATCTTCGTCTGCGAAGCGATCAGCGCCTCGGCTCGGTCGATCGCGATCGTCCACGGATGCTGCGCGAGGTAGTACGCGGGGTCGCTGCCCCACACGTCCTCGTAGATCTGCAGGCGCAGCTTCGGAGGCGTCGACTTCCCCTCGGGAGCGTCCAGGAAGTCGAGTTGGATCGGCCCCGCGCCGAGCATCGACACGCCGGCGAAGAGATCGGGCCTGCGCAGACCCAGTCGCCCCGCACCCTGGCCGCCCATGCTGAAGCCATCGAGGATGCGGCCGCTGCGGCGCGCGACCGTGCGGAAGTTCGCGTCGACATGCGGGATAAGGTCGTCTATGACCACCGACTCCATCGGCACGTCGCCGTCCTTCGAGTCGCACCACATGCTGTAGGTCATCCCGTTCGGGAAGACGACGAGCATCGGGGGGATGCGCCCCTGCGCCATCGCCGTACCGAAGTAGCTGGAGAGGTTGTCGATGCCGAGCGTGCCGTTGCCCGAGCCGTGCAGCCAGTAGAGCACCGGGAAGCGGGCCGTCGGCTGCGAGGTGTACTGCGGGGGCAGGTAGACGTGGAAACTGACCGTCGTGGCGGCGGCGGCGCTCTCGAAGGTGCGGTACTGGAGGCCGGGCGCGGTGACCGGCGGGGTGGTCCACTGCGCGTTCGCAGCGCCTGCGGCCGCAAGGGCGGAGATCACCGCACACGTCGCACCGCACGCACGTGCACGGAGCGCACGCAGCCGGGAGAGGGCTTGATGGAAGGGCCGAGAGTCGGGTCGGTTCTGGGAGCGGTTCATCCGGGCCTCGTGATTCGGAGTCGGCGGACCGAAGTATGCGACCGCGCGTACCGATCGGTCGGAAAACGCCCGGAAGATCGGCCAGATTGCAACGATCGCCACCAAAGACGCAGCCCCGGCGCGAGGCCGGGGCTGCGGGGATGACTCATGTTCCGTGCCGAAGGAGCTCAGCGGCGGCGGCGGGCTGCGAGACCCGCGAGGCCGAGCAGCGCGAGGGCGCCCGGAGCCGGGATCGGGCCGCTCGACACGATGATGTTGTCGATGCGGTTGGTGCCGCCGGTGGCGACGGTCGAGAGGTTGACGAAGCGGAAGAAGAGGGTCGACTGGTTGTCGGCACCCGCGATGCTCGCGATCGTCGTGGTGAAGGCCGACTGGACGCCCGCGGTCGTCGACCACGAGAGCGTTCCCGTGCCCGCGAGACCCGCCTGGATGACCGTGTAGCTCGCGAGGATCGTCGAGAAGTTCGTGCCGTCCGTGCTCATGTCGACGCGGAAGCTCGACGGACCGGTGCTCGAGCGGGTCTGATCCCACGCGAGGTAGATATCGCTGAAGCCGGTCGTCGAGACGGCGATCTGGTAGTAGTCGCCCACCGACCAGTTGTTGCTCGAGAGCGAGTACTGCGAGCCGTTGCCCGCGGGCGACGACCAGGTGGTCGCCGCGAGCGCGTGGAAACCGCTGAGGCTCGTGCCCGCAGCCGCGTCGCCCGCATCGGCGGCGCCGTAGGTGTAGTTGCTGCCGGTGGTGGAGGCCGGGACGGCCGTGGCCATCGACCAGCTGGCGACGATGGAGGCAGAGGCGGAAGCGGTGCACGAAACAACAACAGCGGCCGCGAAGAGGGAGGTCTTCATCGATATCTCCGTGAGATGCAGGATCGCAAGATGCGGGGACAGGGGAACGGGGACGGGAACGAACAGGGACGCCGGAGTGGATCTCCGGTTGCGACCGACAATGCACGGGATGGACAGCCCGCGCAATGTCGAGACGGTCCAATCTACTTCCGGTTCTCGCCACTTCCTACGACGATGGAGCCTGTTTTGCGGTTTTCATGCCTCCTTGACATTGCCCGGGCTCGCTTGTGCACGGAAGTACCGGGGACGCAGGAACTTCCGCCCGGAGACCTGCCCGACGACCTCCCCCCGTCCGGGAACCGGGATGCGCGAACCGGCCGTCCCGCAGCGGAAAAGTCCACGCGGAAGCCGTGCCGGAGCGCCGACGTGGGAGGCGTCGCCACGCGGATGCGCACCCGCTCCTCCAGCCTTCCGGCGCGGGAAACGCCGAAACGCCACAGCCCCGGTCGGCGACCGGGGCTGTGGAGAACTTCAGAGAGACGCTCGCCGACAGGCGAGGCGCGCGACACCGATCAGCGGCGGCGCAGGGTCGCGAGACCCGCGGGGCCAGGCAGCGCATCTTCAGGAGTCGTGCAGGACGGACAGGTGGCAACACTTCGAGGAGACCGACATGCACGCACGCGCCAGCGCATGGCGCGACGCCGTCAGGACGGACCCGCTCGCCACGGAAGCGCAAACGGCAGCGAAACCCTGTCATGGTGCTCCCGAGATTTCTGCGATTGGCGCGGACTTCCAACGCAAGGCCCTTCCTGAACGGCCTTGCTGCGACCGATTCTCGGACGTTTTTCGCGTGACTGGGGAGTCACGCGCCCAGCCGTGCTCCGAAACCACCTGCGACCGGCCCGGCCTCCGGTACCGTCGCCGCATGCTGCCTGTCTCCACTCGATCCCGTCGCGCCTTCACCCTGCTCGCGGTTGTCGCCTCGGTCGTCCTCACGGTCGTGGCGGGCAAGGTCGACGCGCATGCCACGCCTGCCGCCGCGAACGATCGCGCCGCGCAGGACCCCCGCTTCTCCGAAGCCGCGATCGACGCGTTCATCGAAGACGCACGCGCGGCCACGCTCGCCCGTGTGCGCGAACTCAAGATCGAACTGCCTGCCGACTTCCTCGCGTGGATCGATGGCGACCGTGCGCTGCGGCTGTCGGTGTACGGCGCGCGCGCCGATCCCCTGCCCGTGCTGCTCGGCCTGCGCTCGCTCGAGATCGACCTCGGCGAAGACACCGTGCGCCGCGACTACCCGCAGCTTGCGCTCGCGTTCGCCATCCATGATTCGTACGCCGCGCGCGATGCGAAGGGAACGCCGTGGAACGATGCCGACGGCGCCAAGCCCCCCGCCGCATTGCCGGATGTGTCGCCGCGCACGCCGCTTGCGCTCGTGATTCCGACCGACCCGCGCACGCCGGTCGACACGAAGGACCCGTCGCGGATGCTCGACCGCGACGACCACATCGTGAACTTCCTCGAGGACCACGCCGAGATCGAGCCCGACATCCGCGTGAAGGAGCTTCCGCCGCTCGAGTACGACGACAAGGGTGTGGCGAAGCCGCAGGGGAAGGCCATCACGGTCATGAAGAAGGAGCGCCGCACGCCCGTCGCCGCCGACGTGATCGCCTCGCGCGTGCTGCAGGAGGAGTTCAACGCGTACATGGCTGCGCGAGGCCACGACGAAGTGAGAATCGATTGCGGCGACCGCGCCGTGCACTGGTACGCGACCGACGCGATCGCCGACAAGGAGCTGCGTGCGCGCATCAAGGCCGCGCACGACCTCTTTCACGATGCGTATCGCGCGAAGGGCCGCATGCCCGCCGAGCGCGACCGTGCGCCGACGCCCGCGGAGTCGATGGCGTGGTTCATCCGCAACGACCGACACGCGTTCGACGACGCGACGCGCGACGCGCGCAAGTGGCCGCGCTTTCCGTTGGACGCGCCGTGGCCCGTCCTCCTCATGCTCGCGGCCGACGACCAGCCGCTGCGCGAGCGCGAGGAGATCTGGACCAAGTTCCGCGATGAAGGCGAGTTCCGCACCTACGGCGAGTACATCGGCGGCATCGCGCAGCAGTTCGACATGCAGTCGGCGCGGCGCGTGGCGCCGCTTGCATTCAGCTACGGATCGATCCAGATGATGTGGAAGGATGGCGGCGTGTGCGGCACGATGGGAAACATCGGCGCGCGCACGCATCGGATCGTGGGGCAGCCCGCGTCGACCGCGGGACAGCCGGGTCACTGCGCGATCGTGTTCATGGAGTTCGACGCGAAGACGGGCGACTTCCGCTGCAAGGGCGGGCAGTACGCGACGGGCGGCGACGAGGTCACCACGGTGCACGCGGGCTGGAACTACGACGACGTCGGCGGAAGACGCCCGATGGTCTACCACCAGTCGATCGCGTGGGCCGTGAACCACGACCGCACGGCGGAAGGCGCCGCATTCCTCGAGACCCTCGCGATGCGTCGGATGTTCGACCGGATGCCGGAAGACGGGCGCGCGGAGACGGCCGTCGCGTTCGCCGAATCCGCCCTCGCGCGCAACCCCTTCGCGCTCGTCGCCTACGACGGCGCGGTGCGGGCGGCGAGGTCGCCTGAGACGGCGATCGCGCTGGCCGATGCGGCCGAGCGCGCGCTCGCCGCACTGCCCGCGGAAGATGTCCCCGCGCTCTACCGGGGCACGCTGCGCGATGCGGCGCATGCGCGGATCCTGGCGCTCCCCGCGCCGAAGGACGCCGAGCAGCACCGCGCGCTGCTCGCAGCACTCGAGCGCCAGCGGTGCGACGACGCGAAGCTCCTCGCGCGCACGTGGCGCGGTATCGGTGGCGACGCCGAGTTCGAGGCGCGCGTCCGTGCGGCGACCGAGGCGTATCTCTCCTCGTCCGCGCGATCGGGCACGGCGGGTCGTGCGGCGGGACAGGAAGCCAAGCGCGAGGCCGACCGCTTCGCCACGCTTCTCAAGGCGTGGATCGACACGGTGAGGAAGCCCGCGCGCGTCGCGTTCGCGCAGCAACTCCTGCCGCTCTTCGACGGGCGCGACACCATCACCGTGCGCGGCAAGGCGACGCCCGACCCGGCGCATGCGGAACTGCGCAGGATCGCCGGGAGTGCCGGGAAGTAGCGGTGCCAAACGCGCGACGCAAGCCTCGAATTTGAAGCGGCTTACGTTCGAAGCGCGCCGGAATCCCCTTCGATGTGCGATCCGGGCGCACACCGAACTCGACCGTCCACCGCTCGAATCCCTTGGTTTCCTTCGTTCCTGAGGTACGTTCGCGCGTCGATTGTCCTGTCATTGCTTCAGGACAGACCTGCGTCGAGTCGTGGGGCGCTCCTCCGTTTGTCCGCGTTCAGCGGAACCAGCTGTCTTATTGGAGAAAGCGCATCATGCATCGTCCCCACACCTTCGTCGCCTGCGTCGGCCTCATGCTCGGCGCGATCGTCCTTCCCGCTTCGCTCGCCCGCGAGGCCACCGCAGTGCCAGTTCCGTCGGGCACTGCGTTCACCTATCAGGGCAAACTCGCAAACGCGGGTGGCCCCTACAACGGTCTTGCCTCATTCCGCTTCCGACTATTCAACGCGGCAAGCGGCGGTACGCAGGTAGGCTCCACACTGACCGCCTGCGACGTAACCGTGGTGGACGGCGTCTTCACGGTGAACCTCGACTTCGGTTCGGCGCCATTCGACGGCGCGGATCGCTGGCTTGAGATTGGCGCACAAACGGCTGCAGGCAACTGCTCGACCTTCGACACGCTCTCGCCGCGACAGGCGATCAACACCGTTCCCTACGCCATCCGGTCGCTCGCTCCGTGGGCAACCAACGGCACCGCGATCTCGTACTCCGGCGGCCGCGTCGGCATCGGCGTCACTGCACCCACGACGGATCTCGACATCGTGAACGACAACGCGGGCCTTCGGCTGCTGAGCGATGCGACCACCGGAACATCGACGCTGACGCTGCAGGGCGCGGGCGCGAGCGGCCTGACGGCGAACGTGCTCGGCTCGCTCGACTTCTCCGACGGAGGCGCGACGCCGGCGGCGTCGATCTTCTCGACGCGGGGTCTGCTCGCGAATCCACTCAGCTTCGCCGTGAACGGCACGACGGAGATGTCGATCGACTCCGCGGGCGATGTCGGCATCGGCACCGGACTCCCGGCGGCCAAGCTGCATGTCGACGGCGGCACCGACTCGGCGCTCGCCGGTGGCGGCTTCCTCGTGCTCGGCGCGACGAACAACCTCAATCTCTCGCTCGACAACAACGAGATCATGGCGCGCAGCAACGGCGCCGTTTCAACGCTGACCCTCAACAATGACGGTGGGAACGTGGCGATCTGCCCACAGGGCATCGGCCGCACCGGTATCGGCACCGCTCCGACTGGCGCCGCCGTGCTGACTGTCTTCGACAGCCTCTGGATCAACGGCACCCAGCCGCGGCTCGACATCGGTACCGATGGCTTCATCCTGATGAGCGAAGGAGCGGACATCGTCCTCACCAACGGCGGCCTCGAGGTCAATACGCCCTCCGGTGGAAACACCTTCTTCAACCGGACATTCCCGGATGGAACGCTGATTAGCTTCAAGAACGACGGGACATCCGCCGGTGGTATCTCCGTCTTCGGCACAACGGTGAGCTACAACACGTTCACCGGATCGCACCATGCTTGGATCGACGAGAAGCTCGAGCCGGGAACCCTTGTCACCCTGACCGGCGTGAATCGCAAGGCCCACGAAGGGCCGTACTGCGAGCCCGTGTACGGCATCGCTCCGACTTCGAAGGCGAACGATCCGTCGGTGATGGGGTCCTACCTCGCGGCGCCCGACGCGAGTGACGCTGGCAGTCAGCATCTCGTCGCGGCCGTCGGCAACGGCGAGATGTGGGTCGTCGACTCGGGCCGCGGCGACCTCGCCGCTGGCGATTACCTGATCTCGTCGGACGTCGCCGGTTGCGCGATGCTCGATGACACCGAGCGCTTCGCGGTCGGTCACGTCGTCGCCCGCGTCGCCGAACCGATCCGCTGGTCGAGTGTCCGTCCGTCCGCCGACGGCACGCGCCGCGCGCTTGTCTCGGTGTTCTTCGAGAGTTTCGACCGCCAGGGCGACGCGCGCGCGGTCGCCGAGTCGATCGACGCGCTCCAGGCTGAGAACGCCTCGCTGCGCGCCGAGAACGAGGCACTGCGCGCCGAGCAAGACGAACTCCGCCATCGCCTCGATGCGATCGAGCGCATGCTGCGCGATGTCGCGCCGCAGTCAACCGGGGGCCGTCGATGACGCGCACAACATCCATCGCGACCGCAACGTCGTTCGTCGCAGCGATCATGGCGGCCAGTTCGCTTGCAGGCGTCGGCGGGGGTCTGTCGATCGATCGATCGGCGATCGTCTCCGGCGGCGGTAAGTCTTCCCTCAAAAGCCTCTCGCTCACGGGAACGATCGGCCAACCGATCGCGAACTCGACACCGAGTGTCGGTGGCCCCTACCTTCTCAGCGGCGGCTTCTGGAATGTCGAGATCATCGATGCACCATGTCCCGCCGATCTTGATGGCGATGGCTCGGTGGGCGCCGCAGATCTCTCGCTGCTCCTCGCATCGTGGGGTGCGGCTGGCGAGGCCGATCTCGACGGCGACGGAAACGTCGGTGCCGCCGATCTCTCGCTGCTGCTCGCAGCGTGGGGTATCTGCGACTGAGACACGACGCACGCGCGACGATCTACGACGACACGCAGTGCAAGGCTTGCTTCGACGGGCCGCGGCCTCCGGATCCTCCGGTCGCCGCGGCCCTTTCACATCAGACGCGGCGTCGCGCTCAACCGAAGCCGCCACCACCGCCCTCGGATGGCAACGGCACGCGCGCGCCGAATCCACCCGTCGCGTTCTGACGGAATCCGTGCATGATCGCGGACATGTGCCCGGAGAACACCGCGAGCAGCGAGATGTCCTGGGTGAGTTCGCCCTGCGCGCCGGTCGCGACGTCGAAGCGCTCGCTCGCGACGCCTTCGCGCCTCCAGAGCCGCAGCACCGACACGAGGTCGACGCGGATGGCGCCCTCGCGACGCATCACGACGACGCGCTCGATACCGCTCGAAAGAAGCGCGCGGCCCGACGGGAAGTCCTGCGCGAACACTGCCCAGCGATTGTCGAACATGCCGGGCGCAGCACCGCCCGATCCACGATTCGAGTCGATGAGGAAGGCCGGCGGCGCGTCGTCGGGAATGTGCATCGCGGCAAGCGTGGCCGCGGCCGCGCGGATCCCGCTCACGAAGGGATCGAGCGCGATCACCTCGGCGCCCTCGCCCTGCGTGTTGTTGTAGAGCGGCACGGGCCTGAATCCGCGCTCGGCGAGCGCGAGTCCGCAGGCGATGCCTTCGTTGCCCGGCAGATCGACCACGATCGCGGTGCGGCCCGAGCCGAGCGGCGGTGCGCCGACCCACGACCATGCGGGTAGGGCGATCGAGGTCGCCGGAGGCGCATAGGTGAAGAGCACGGGCTTCGCCCAGCCCGACCATCGGCTCGCGACGGGCGCCCAGATCTCGAAGAGCTCGCGCGCGTCTTCGGGAAGTCCCTGCGGAACCGGCACGTCAGTGGGAAGCATGGTGAACCTCGTTCGGGATGGTCGATTGCTTGGAAGTCGCGAGCGTCGCGAGAGTCGGTCCGGTACGCGGAACCTGCGACCCACGCGCGCGATCGCGGGATAGCGACGTCGGGATGGCGAGTTCGGGCGGTGTCGCGCCCGACGGGTCGAGCGCGCGATCGACGAGCACCGCGGCATCGCGCGCGCGTCCATCGATGAGTGGGCGCCGCGCGATGCGCGCGTAGGCACCGGCGGCGCGGCCGTCGATGACGTAGACGCCCACGCATGCGTGGAAGGGTTCGCCCGTTGCATCGACGAGCGGCTGCGACTCGAACCGCCGCTGCAACACCCACGCCTTCGGGAAGATCCGCGCCAGGATGCGCGAACGTCGCCACTCCTTGAGCGGCGTCACGCCCTCGATCGCGACACCGTCGCCAACGCGACCCCAGATCGGCTTGAGCACTTCGTCGTCGCGCACGAGCCGCGGCGCAAGCGCGCGCAGGCCGACGGCGCGCGTCGGCGGCAGCACGGAATCCCATGTCGGCGTCGCGATGCCGAGTTCGCGCAGGACGACGGGCAGCCGCTTCCCCTGGATGAGGAGGGCCGAGAGCGGATTCGATCGCACGAGCCCGCGCGGGAGCGCCGCCCAGCGCGCACGATCGGCTCGGGAGAGGTTCGCGAGCCATTCGCCCGGAAAGAACCGAACGACCGCATCGATGGGCGTGGCCGCCCGATCGCGCCGCACGAGCCGTGCGCGCGCGCCTGCACCATCGGCCTCGAGATGCACGGGCGACGCGAGATACGAGCGCACTCCGAGCACCGCAAGCTCCGCTCCGATCCGGCGCATCACCTGCTGGTCGTCGGTGTAGCTCGTCGCATGGACGAGCGCGACGCCGGCATCGCTCCGGTCGGCGAGCCGCGCCGCGACCGCGCGCGCGAGTTCGCGCGTCGGATCGGGCAGGCACTCGAACCCGGGCAGCACCTCGGCCACGATCCGCGTGACGGCGCCCGCCTCGATGAATCCGCCGGGCACGTCGGCGTTGATCTCCGACGCGCGCCAGCCGTCGCGCGTCCAGTGGAAGTCGAAGCGAGAGAAGCGCACGTCGCGCTCCGAGGGCGGCGGCGTGGCCGCGAGGATCGCGCGCGACCTCGCCGGTATCCCGAGCGCACGCCAACGTCGCCGTTCGCCGAGCAGCGCATCCTCCGCCGCGCGCAGTTCGCACCACGACCGCTCGGCGAGGTCGGCGAGCGTCGACCACGCCGACGGCGCGAGGCGCAGTGCGCACGGCGCCAGCGTGTCCTCGTCGAACGTGCGCGGATCGAGCTTGCCGGCCTCGAAGATCGCGCGCATGCGGATCTCGTGTCGCTCGGCCGGATCGAAGTGGCGCGAGAGCGCGATCACGCGGGCATTCCCAGGATCGAGAGATAGGCGAACGCGGTCACGAGGTAGATGACGCCGGTCGCGCGATCGGCCCACAGCCCGCCATCGATCTCGCGCGTCAGCGTGAACCGCGCGAGCACCGTGTCGAAGACGAGGAAGACGAGCGCCGGCCAGCCGATGCGCATGAAATCGAGCGTGGTCGCCAGGTAGCCCGGCCAATCACCCGCGACGGCGCGACCGAGGATCGCGCCGATCGCGACCAGCATGCACCCGAAGCGGAAGGCGATGCCTCGGTCGTGATCGACGAGGATGCGGTAGGCCGTGCGGTTGAACGCGGCATGGACGACCGCGATCGACCAGAGCGTGACGTGCGAGAGCCCGGTGCAGAAGAGGACGACCTGGAAACCCGGTCCATCGCCGATGTTCGCACCCGCGAAGGCTAGCGCGCTTGCGATCGTCGCGGTGTAGAAGAGCGTGTGCGCCGCGTTGTTGCGGCGCTCGAACATGTCGGCGATGCGCCAGCCGAACACGCGCAGCGCGAACGTGTTGATGGCGGTGACGCCGAAGCCCATCAAGACGTAGAGGAAGACGTACATCGGGCTCGGGCGCACGTCGCTCGCCGCGAAGTACAGGATGACGTACGCGACGATCGCGCCCACCGCGGCCCAGCCGAAGATCGTCGCGAGGCATCCGTACGCGCCGCCCGGCCGGAGCCTTCCGTCGGGCGTGCTCCAGAGGCGGCGGTCGAGAACCGCTCCGCGCACCATGAGCGATCCCCAGCCGATGATCGCGGCGGCCGCCGAACCGATGAGCACGAAGAGTTCTCCGGGCGATAGCTCGTCCATGGGCGCAATCTACCGCGCGCGCCGCACAACCTCACGCGCTGGCCGCGTCCGGTCCCGTCTTCGACACTCTCGCCTCGTGCGCGGCGACGAGCGCGTCCCATGTCCCGTCGAAGGCCCACGCGTAGTTCTTCCAGCGGCCGATGGACTTCCGATTGATCGGCTGCCGGACCTGCGCGCGGGAAAGCGTGTCGGCCCCCTTCGGGTTGAGTTCTGGCGACAGCACGCGCTCGTCCATCGCAAGGCCCATGCGCGCGAGCACGCGGCGCGCGTGCCCCTCCGGATCCTCGACGAGGTTCTCGTAGACGATCCGCTCGTTGGGAAGACCGAGCGCGTCGAGCGCCGCCGGCACCACGCGGCGCTGCGCCTCGATCACCTGACGGATCGCGGCGAAACTGCTGGTCCACTCGTAGGTCGACGGATTGAAGTAGGAGAGGAAGATGCTGGTCGCCACGTCGCGCGGATCGCGGTCGACCGAGATCGCGACCGAGCCCGGCAGGATCGTGGCGATCTCAGGGAGCGCGCGCCATGATCGCAGGCTCTTGTCGAGCGTCCACGTCGCGCCCTCGCGGCGGATCTGCGCGGCACCCTCGATGTAGCGCCGCCGGAGGTCGTCGATCAGGGCCTGCGGAACCGCGCCCGGGACGCGCAGCCACATCGGATGCGACGTGATGGTGCGGCAGACGTGATCGAGCCCGTCGAACTCGCCGATGCCGCCGATCGCAGGGTGGCGGTCGAGCATCTGCTCGAGGAGCGTGGTGCCCGAGCGCGGCATCGCGACCACGAAGGCGAGGTCGGGCGCGCGTTCGGCGCGCGGCGCGAAGGGCATCGGCGACTTCGCGAGGAGCCGCAGTTGCTCCTCGGCGAGCCCGAGCCACGGCGCGAGATCGACCGGGCCCGTCGTCGCGCGGTGTACTTCGCTCGCGAGATCGAACGCCGCGCGGTACTCCTTCGCGCGGTCGAGGTGCCCCACCGCCTCGAAGCCGGCCCAGCGCCGCACGAGGAGCGGCGCGCGCGAACGGAAGACCTCCTTGAGCGCCTCGATCCCGGCACCCGCATCCTCGCGGAAGCGCGCCCGGGCGAAGTGGAGCGGCGCGCGCACGTCCTTCGTCCACGCGCCTCCCTTCCGCACGAACTCGGCGTGCTCGTCGTGGCGACCGGCGCCATGCAGCGCCTCGAGCAGGTTGATCGCGGCCTCGTGCGCATGCGCGCTGCGCCCCCCGGCGATGCGCCGCAGACCCGCGAGCGCGGTTTCGGTGCGCCCGAGGTGGAAGTCCATGTTCGCGCGCATCAGGTTCGCGAGGTCGTCCGACGGCGAGATCTCGAGCGCCACGTGCAGGTCGCGTTCGGCCGAGATGTGGTCGCGGAGACGCAGATGCGCCCGCGCACGTCCGAGCAGGCCGACGAAACTCCTCGGCGACTGGGCCAGGAGTTCGTTTGCCGCGGCGACGGCGCCCGACGCATCGCCGGCGGCGAGCAGGCGTTCGATGCGGGCGGCGGGAGTCTCGCGGGCGGCCATGGGGGCGAGTGTATCGGGGGCGCGGGAAGCCGCTCCTTCCTGATATCCTCCCCGCCCTTATGCCGACCGCCCAGCTCCCGATCCTCGAGTTCGTCGCCCGCAACTACCGCAACTTCAACGCGCGTTCGACGCGCGATGCGCTGTTCGCGTACTGGGATCACATCGAGGCGGGCGGCCGCATGTACTGGGCCGTGGCCGGCGCGATGAGCTCGGCGCAGCTCGGGATCTCGCTCGCCCCCGCGATCCGCGCGGGCCTTGTCCACGGCCTTTCGGTGACGGGTGCGAACCTCGAGGAGTCGCTCTTCCGCCTCGTCGCCCACCACAGCTACAAGGACTTCCCCGACTACCGGTACTTCACGAAGGAAGACGACACGAAGATCCTCAAGCAGCGGATGCGCCGCGTCACCGACACGAGCATCCCCGAGGACGAGGCGTTCCGCTCGGTCGAGAAGATCCTCGTCCCGATGTGGAAGCGCGCGACGAAGAACGGCGAGCGCCGCTTCTGGCACGAATACTTCTACGAGCTCGTCCTGTCGCTGCCGAAGTCGAAGTTCGAGGGCAATCCCGACGACTGCTGGCTGCTCGCGGCTGCGAAGGCGAACCTGCCGATGGTGGTCCCGGGCCACGAGGACTCGACCTTCGGCAACATCTTCGCGTCGCACGT
>JAJTGL010000058.1 GCA_021297795.1 Planctomycetaceae bacterium | reverse complement strand
GAGCAACCGACCAGGAGCAGCGCTGTCGCGACCCACGGTATCGCCGAGCGAAGGCACACGGCGACGGACCCTCGCGGCTGCGGAGCGGTGTCACGGGCGTGGCATGCGCGATGCTGCTCGAACCGGGTGTGCATGGACGTGGGGCGATTCCGTCGGGGCCGCGGGTCGGCGCGCGATCAGTAGGTGAATGGGACGCCACGCCAGAAGCTGTTGTTCTCGAAGACGGGCGCCTGGTTGGTGTCGACCTTCACGTCGGTCTTCTGGTCGGACTTCTGGTCGATCGAGAGCTTCGAGTTGCGCAGCATCGTGGCGTAGCCCTCGAGCTTGGACACCTGCGCGTCGGTGAGGGCCGCATCGGTCTTGAGATCGGCGAAGAAGCGAGCCATCTCCTGCCAGCGCGCGCGCTCCTCCGCGGTGACCTTCATCGGGATCACGAGCGGTCCCGCGCCCGGCTGGACGTTCACCGTCGCCTCGTAGGTCTCGTAGCCGGGTCGGGTGATGCGCAGCTTGTGCAGGCCCCTCGTCGCGCGGATGGGCGAGGGCGTGGAGCCCGCCACGATGCCGTCGATCTCGACCATGAAGCTCGTCGGCTCGAGCACGTAGGAACCCGAGCGCACGATCCACTGTCCCTTGTCGTCCTTCACGATCTCGGGCACGGCGAGGTCGGCGGGCGTCCCGAAGATCTCGATCGCCACCAGCTGGAGCTGGTCGGGCGCCGGCAGCGCCGACTTCTCGCAGCGCTTCTTCATCGCCTCGGCCATCTTGACGGCCGCCTGCGACACGAGGTCCGCGACGATGTCGCGCTCGACCTGCAGCTCGGGGGTCTGACGCACCGAGTCGCTGGCGCCGGCAGATCCCGACGCGACCACGCGTCCCTCGGCGCGGCCGAGGATGCGGTAGGTGGCATCGAGGCGGTACGCCTCGACGATCGTCGACACGTTGCGCCCGGGCTCGGTCAGCGTGCGACGGTCGGTGCGCAGCGCGGTCAGCGAGGCGACGAGGACGTAGTCGGCGCCCATCGCCTGCGCAAGCTGGAGCGCCGAGGCGTCGTTCGACAGCTGCCGGTCGAGATCGCGGAGCGGATCGCCATCGACGCCACGACGCGCTTCGGTCCCGGCGTTCGAACCCTCCTTCGCGAAGCGCGCGACGGCGTTGAGCGCATCCTCCCGGCTGACGGTGGTGAAGCACGCGCCGTCGAGGGCGGCGACCAGTTCATCCTCGAGCTGCATCACGCGCGCATCGTCGATCCGCTTCTCGCGGTTGCGCACGAAGATCGCGGCGACCGGTCGGGTCGCCGCGGAGGACGCGCTGCTGGGAGTGGACGGAGGCGGGGTGGGGGACGCGGATCCGCCCTCGGTCACCGGTGGAACACGCGGGCCGTCGTTCGGCGCGCGCGTGGGAGCCGGGAGCGGTGGTGCGGATTCGCCGTCCTGCAGCGCCTCCTCCGGCAGCACGACCGGGGCCGACCACATGCGTGCGCCGGGTCGCGGCTCGCAATCGGTGCGCGTCGACTTCCGGAGGATGCAGCCCTTCGCGATGCCTCGGTCGATGCCGCAGATCTCGGCGCGCGAGAACTTGGGGGCCACGCTGATCACGCGAACGAAGCCGATGCTGACCTCCTCGCTGCCGAGCACCTCGCCGGTGTCGGGATCGACCAGTTCCTCGCCGGTCGCGAACGCCTCCCAGACCTCGCCCATCGCGATCGCGGTGCCTTCGCCACGGTTGAGCGTCACGACGCCATCGCGGACGACGAGCACCTTCGCGGGGAAGATGACGTCGGTGATCCGCTGCGCACACTGGTTCGCCATCCGGTCGGCGATCACGTTCACGACCGCTTCGGTCAGGTCGCCGCCCTTCTGATCGATGACGTACTGGGGATTGTTCTTGAAGTCGAGATCGCTCACGACCACGCGCGCCGACTCGAGCAGCGTACCGCGCGTCGCGTCGAAGATGCGGCAGACGGCGCTCAGTCGGATCTGCCGACGTGTCGCCTTCGCGCCGATTCCCTCGAAGTTGGCCGTCTGCACCTGATCCTGGAAGTCGTCGATCTGGACGAGCGCGAGATAGGGGATGCCCGCGAGCCGGAACGGCTTCGCTCGGTTGGGGTCGGTGAGGTCGTAGTTGCCCGAATCCTGGCTCGACTGCTCGCCCAGCAGCTTCTGGAGGTCGGCATGCGCCCGCACGTCGAACTTCCGCGTGTTGAAGAGCGCGTCGGCGAGCTTCGCGTCGAGGCCCTGCACGATCTGATCGAGTTCGTTCTTCTGTCCGTAGCCGCGGATCTTCTCGACGACCGCGGGAAGCGCCTCGACGCGGGGCACGGCGATCGCGATCTTCGCGGGTTGCGAAGGCGCGGAGACCGCTCCGGGGGCATCGTCCTGCGCGGAGACGGGGCCGGCGAGCGCGCCGAGCGTCAGCAGGCACGTGAGCGCCACACGGCAGGCGAGCGCGGTCCGAGCGAGACGCGATGCGGGGCAGCGCACCCCACGGAAGTCCGAGGTCGAGGCGCGGGGGAGGACGTCGGTTGCGATGCTGTGTGCGTTCACGGTGTTGTCCGCCATGCAGGAGGTTCGCGCAGCGCGAGGGAGTTCTTCCGGGCCGAGACGGCCGATGGCGGCGTCGCCTTCGAGTCCATCCGCCGGCCTGACCGTCGAGTTCCGCGGCCGAACGAATCGGCTGCGGAGGGCAATCTATCGACCCGATGGGCCTTCGGAGTCCGCTCGAGACCGCATCGATCCGGCCGAGTCGAGTCGGATCGGCCGAAATCGTCGCGAGGACGGTTCCTGAACCCGTTCCTGAACCGGACGCCGTCGCCCGCCCGGATCGGGCATAATCGACGCCCCGGCCCGCGTCGGCATTCCGTCGCGCGCCCACACCCATGCACGCCGCCCGCCTCCTCCTCGATTCCGTCCTCGACTACGCCGGGCTCTTCCCCCCGGCGAAGCTCGACATGCGCACCACCGTCGCGAACTTCGCCCGCTACCGCCGGACCGGCGAGTCGTGGATGCTCGCCCGCCTGATCGTGCCCGTGGCGCAGTTCCCGCAGTTCGTCGACGCGGCCGACCCGCTCCTCCCGAAGACCGCCGACAGCGAGGGCGACGAGCCGTGGCCGCTGTCGGTCCTGGTCTCGCCGGCCTCCGACCGGCAGATCGTGGCCGACCTCGAGCGGATCGAGCGGTTCAACGAGCGCATGGAGGACCGCGAGTTCAGCCGCGCCCACGGTCGGGCCGTGATCGACACGATCGAGACGAAGGCGACGACCCCGCATGAGATCGACCGGGCGCTCGAGTACGTGCCCGACGACATCTACGCCTACTTCGAGGTCCCGGTCGATGGCGACATCCGAGGCCTGGTCACCACGATGGCGTCGCTCGACACCGGCGCCAAGATCCGCACTGGCGGCCTCACGCCGGACGCACATCCGACACCGGAACAGGTCGCACGGTTCCTCAAGGTCTGTCGCGCGGCGGAGGTGCCGTTCAAGGCGACCGCCGGGCTCCATCACCCGTGCCGTCACCTCGCGACGGACGTCGGCTGCATGCAGTTCGGCTTCCTGAACGTCTTCGTCGCGGGCTGCCTCCTCTGGCAGGACGACGCGATGTCGGAGTCGGAGATCGAGGCGGTGCTGGTCGAGGAGAACGCCCGCGCGTTCGACTTCACGCCGACGGGTCTCGCGTGGCGCCGCCGCTTCCTCAAGTTCGACGAGATCGCCGCCGCGCGCGAGCGCTTCGCGCACAGCTTCGGATCGTGTTCGTTCGAGGAGCCGCTCGCCGATCTCCGCGCGCTCGGGCTGCTTCCCGAGTCTTCGCCCGACACGAACGAGGTGGCCTCATGACCGCACCCGCATCCCAGCTCGCCTCGCCCGAGGATCCCGCGCTCCGCTCGTGGGTCGAGTCGGCGAACGATCCCGCCGGCGACTTCCCGATCCAGAACCTGCCCTACGGCGTCGTCGACGACGGTCCCGCGGTGCGGATCGGCGACCGCGTGCTCGCGTTGCGCGATGTCCTCGATGCCGGGCTCTTCGTGAAGAAGCTCTCGTCCGACACCGACTTCCTCATCGCACTCGACGTGGGCTGGCTCAATGGGATCGCCGAACTCGATCCGTCGGCGCAGACGATGCTGCGGCAGAACATCGCGGCGCTCCTCGCGCACGGATCCGCATCGAAGGCACGCGTCGAGCGGATGCTCCGCCCCGCGGCCGACTGCGAGACCGCGGTGCCGTTCCTCGTGGGCGACTACACCGACTTCTACGCGTCGCTCCATCACGCGACGAACGTCGGCTCAATGTTCCGGCCCACGAATCCGTTGCTCCCGAACTGGAAGCACGTGCCGATCGGCTACCACGGTCGCGCGAGCTCGATCGTCGCAAGCGGCACGCCCGTCGTGCGGCCGAAGGGGCAGACCGTCGCGAGCGACGAAGGACCGCCGTCGTTCGGCCCGTCGAAGCTCATGGACTACGAGCTCGAGGTCGGTTTCTTCGTCGGGCGTTCGAATCCGCTCGGCGAATCGGTTCCGGTCGCGGAGGCCTGGAGCCGCATCTTCGGCTTCGTCCTCGTGAACGACTGGTCGGCGCGCGACGTGCAGAAGTGGGAGTACCAGCCGCTCGGCCCGTTCCTCGCGAAGAACTTCGCGACCACCGTGTCGCCGTGGGTGGTCGTGCGCGAGGCGCTCGAGCCCTTCCGCGTGCCCGGACCACCGCGTTCGGCCGACGACCCGAAGGTGCTTGCGTATCTCGATGATCCAGCTGGCTCGAACCTCGACATCACGCTCGAGGTCCACATCGCGAGCGCCGCGATGCGCGAGAAGGGCATGCCTCCGACGCTGGTCTCGCGCGGCGGCTTCCGGGACATGTTCTGGACGCCCGCGCAGATGCTCGCGCACCATGCCTCGAACGGCTGCAACATGGAGGTCGGCGATCTGCTCGCGTCCGGTACCGTCTCGGGTCCGACCAAGGAGTCGCGTGGATGCCTGCTCGAGCGCACGTGGCGCGGTACCGAGCCGATCGCACTCGGCGACGGCACCGAGCGGAAGTTCCTCCAGGATGGCGACGAGGTCGTCATCCGGGGCTTCTGCGAGGCCCCGGGACGCCCGAGGATCGGCTTCGGCGAGTGCCGAGGCGTGATCCTGCCCGCGAAGGCCTGAGGCTCGCCGAGCCCCGTGCAGGTCCACGCGCGGATCCCTCGCGGTGCGGATTCACGCCGACCCGACGGATCCGGGTTGGGTCACAGCGGTCGCTCCGGTAGCATCCAAGGCATGGAGTCGTCCGGTTCCAAGTCGTCACACGCGTCCTCGCAAGGTGCAGGTCCCGGCACCACGCAGGTTTCGCTTTCACCGCAGCTGATCGAACTCGTCTACGGCGAGCTTCGCGCGCTGGCCTCGAGCTACATGCGGCATCAGCGGTCCTCGCACACGCTGCAGCCGACCGCGCTCGTCAACGAGGCGTTCCTGAAGATCGCCCGGTCGAGCCCGGAGGCGTACTCGAGCCGCTCGCACTTCATGGCGGTGGCGGCGACCGCCATGCGCCAGGTGCTGATCAACCATGCCGAGTCCCGGAACGCCGAGAAGCGGGGTGGTGGAACCCGCGGGATCCCGATCGACCCGGGGATGGCCGCTCCCGATCTCGGTGCCTCGCAGGTGGATGTGCTCGCGATCGACGAGGGGCTGAAGAAGCTCGAGAAGCTCGACGAGCGCAAGGCCCGCGTGGTCGAGGCCAAGATCTTCGGCGGACTGAGCCACGAGGAGATCGCGATGGTGCTCGGCGTGTCGCTCTCGACCGTCGAGGCCGATTGGCGCATGGCGAAGGCGTGGCTCGCGAAGGAGATGAAGGGGCAGGACGGCAAGGGGGCCGAGGAGGGCCACGCGAAGGGGAACCCGAGGCACTGACCGTCGCGGGTCGGGTGAATCTTCCGGCGCCGTCAAGGTTCCGGCGTGCAGCCCCTGTTACTGCGATGACGGCGGTCCGGAAGGTCCGGCCTGCCCGTCGCGCCGACGATGCCTATGAACGAAGCGCAGCGATTCCGCCTGCTGAACGAGCTCTTCGACCGCGCCCGCGATCTTCCGCGCGCCGAGGCCGAGTCGTTCCTCGCCGCGATCGCTGATCCTTCGTTGCGGCAGGAACTCCGCGAGATGCTCGACCTCGACCGGGGCGGGACGCCCGCGGTCCAGACCATCATCGACATCTCGTCGGTGATCGACGAGGCCGAGAGCCAGGTCGAGGTTCCCGATCGCATCGGACCCTACGACATCCTCGCGCTGATCGGCTTCGGTGCGAGCGGTGTGGTGCTGAAGGCGCGCCAGCCCGAGACCGATCGCCTCGTCGCGGTGAAGGTGCTTGGCAGCGGAGCCTGGAACCCGGGCGCGCTCTCGCGCTTCCGCCGCGAGATCCGACTGCTCGGCCGGCTCGAGCATCCGCACATCGCGCGCGTCTACGACGCCGGAACCGACACGACGAGCCTCCCGGTGCGACCGTACTTCGTGATGGAGTACGTCGACGGCGTGCCGCTCAACGCGTGGGCATCCGGTGCCGCGCCGCGCAGCGGATCGAGGGGCGAGATCCCCGGTCAGGATGCCTCGGCGATGCCCGTCGCGCCCGCCACGCCCCGGCGCACAACGCGCGAGATCGTCGAGGTCTTCCTCGACATCGCCGTCGCGATCGGCTACGCGCATACGGCCGGCGTGGTCCATCGCGACCTGAAGCCCGGCAACATCTTCGTGACCGCCGATCACTTCGTGAAGATCCTCGACTTCGGAGTGTCAGGCACTCTTGCGAACGCCCCGACCTCGACCGGCGAGCGGACGCACGAACCGGTCATGACCATGTCGCTGCCGGGTGTCTCGGGTGGCGACTCCCTCGTTGGCACGCTGCCCTACATGAGCCCCGAGCAGTTCGACGGCACGGGCTCGGTGGACGCGCGCAGCGACCTCTACGCGATCGGCGTCCTGCTCTTCGAGTGCCTCACCGGGCGGCTGCCGTACTCGGTGGAGAAGCGGACCATTCCTGAGGCGGCGACGATCATCCGCGACGAGATTCCCTCGACGATCGGCCGCATCGACCGGGCATTCCGCGGCGACATCGAGATCATCGTGGCTCGGCTCCTCGAGAAGGATCCGGCGCAGCGCTACCAGACGGCCAGCGAGCTCGCGGAGGATCTCCAGCGATTCCTTGATGGACGCCCGACACGCGCGAGACCTGTTTCGCGGGTCGAGCGCGTTCGGCGCTTCACGCGACGCTACCGGGGCCTGATGGTGTCGGTACTGATCGCGTTCGCGACGCTCGTCGGACTGCTTTCCTACGCCGTCCATCTTTGGCAGGTCGCTGAGACTCGTGGCGACGACCTCGCGCTCGCGCTCGAGACCACGCGCCGCGCGGACGATCGGCGCGCGATCCGCGATGCCGAGGCCGCGCTTCAGAGCGGTTCGCCCCGAGATGCACGGCGGGCACTGTCGAGCGTTCCGGTCGACCGGCGCGCGTGGGAATGGCGACATCTGGCAAACCGCGCCGGCGCCGAGTCGCGTGTCGTCGCGCTGCCGGCCGTGCCGATGGCATGCGCGAGTCGTGCGGGCCGAGTGCTCGTCGGTGATCTCGGCGGCAACGTCTTCGCATTCGACTCGGTCGATGCCACGCCGCGATTGGTGTCGTCGAGGGGCGATGCCATCCGCGACCTCGCGCTCTCGCCCGATGGTCGCGCCTTCGTGGTCGCCGAGACGAGCGAGAGCTCGCTGCTCGTCCAGTCGACCGAGACGGGCGCGATGCTCCGCATCTTCTCGACCGATCTCGGACCGCCGACCTCGGTGACGTGGTCGGACGACGGACGCTTCATCGGCTATGCCAGTTTCCACGGACGCGCGGCGGTGCTCGACGCCGAGACCGGCGAGGTGCTCCAGCGCGTCGGCCCGCCGGTCACCGAAAGGGTCGATCCCTTCCCGGTGCGCTACCGCGACGGCATCATCCGGTTCTTCCCGGGCGGCACCGGTTTCGTCGCGGCCGAGCGCATCGGAGAGGAGGCCACCATCGTGCCGAGCCTCGATGCCGATCCGATCGTGGTGCCGACGGGCGGTGCGGTGATCGAGCACCTCGGCGCAAGTCTGTCGGAGAGTGGCCCGCTCGCCCTCGTCGGCGACTTCGATGGACGCGTGCACTGCTTCTCCGGAGTCGATGGTCGTCTCGTGCGGACGGTCGTCGCGCATCGCGGCGCGCTCCGCACGCTGGTCGATGGTCCTGGCGAGCACCAGTTCACGACGGGTTCGACCGACGGCACGATCCACGTCTTCGATGGCGATCGCGGCGTGCCTGTCGGCGATGCGTTCGGCGCCGAGCTCCACGTGCGTGGCGTCGCGCATGACGCGGATTCGGGGCTGCTGATCGCCGTGGGCGATGATCGCTGCGTGCGCATGTGGTCGGTGGCGCGCCACGTGGCCGAGCCGGTGCTGCGCGAGCATCGCGCGTGGGTGTACAGCATCGCGTTCGGCGGCGACGGCGCGCTCTACTCGGGTGGCGGCCATGTGCCGCGCATCGACGGTCGCGTCATGCGCTGGGATCTCGCGATGCGCTTGCCGACGTCCGAAGTGAAGCTCGCCGAAGAGCGCACACCCAACATCGTCTGGTCGATCGCGCCGGATCCGCGCGGCGGGGTCGTCGCGGCATCCGCCGACCGGATCTGGATGATCGGTCCGGATGGGACGTCCAGCTTCCGTGTTCCGTCCTCGGTGTACGCGGTCTCCACCGTCGCTGGAGGCGACGTGGTGGCCGCGCTGCGCTTCGAGTCGAACCTCATCGAGGTCTATGCGCGCGACGGCACGCTGATCGCAAGTGCTCCACGACCGTCGGGCAGCATCGCGATGGGGGCACTCGCGTCCGATGGCATCGGGGAGGCGTTCTATGTCGGCGACGGTACGAATGTGATCGCCTACGAGCTTGAGCGAGACGGAGGTCAGGCCGCGCTACGTCGGGTTGCGACGACTTCGGTTGGCGCTGCCGTGACAGACCTTGCGGTGTCGGTCGACGCGCGCTCGATCGCGATCGGATGTGCGGGTGGCGCCGCGATCCTGCTCGAGCGGACTCCTACAGGGGAGTTCAGGCGTCGATGGCGGGTCGTCGCCAATCCCGGGGAGGCGGTACGCGTGGCGATCGCACCCGATGGGTCCCGGGTCGTGACTGGCGGGACGGGACCGATGATTCGCGTCTGGGATTCGGCCGACGGCGAGCCGCTGCTCTCACTCACTGGCCATGGCGATTCGATTCACGACATCGAGTTCTCCGGAGACGGATCGACCCTCGCGACCGCGTCGATCGACGGTACCGTTCGACTCTGGTTCGCCTCGCCGGTCGGCGTGGATCTTGTTCCGCGCAGCGATACGCTGTTCGACCGTTCGCCTGAAGCCGACGGTCCGGCGGGCCCTCGAGACCGGGATGATTCCAACGAACCCGGGCAGCCCGGACTTGTCGGTGCAACCGCCGGACGCGATGATGACGCCTCGCGATGAGGAACGCCGAGAGTGCCGCTCGTTCAGATCGACCGTGCGGAGGCCCGATGCCTCGTCACGTGCGCGGTGTCGCGTGCGCTCTGCTCGGCGTGTTGCTGCTCGCGACGGCGGCGTCGACGCCCGCGGTGACGACCGCTGCAGCGGCGGTGCGCGCAGCTGAAGTCCTTGGCGCCGAGAGCGATGCGAAGGTGACCCTCGGGTCGCTCCTCGCGGACCTGGTTGATCCGATGCGGCCGGTCCGCGGCCGCGACGGCGAGTTCACCGCCTGGCTCGAGACCTCTCGCAATCCCGCCGCGTCCGATCCTGCGAACCGGGCCGCGTGGTTCGCCAACGACGACCGCGACCACTTCGCGCGCCTCGAGGAGCGCAACGGGCGCCGCGAGTGGGTGCTGTGCGACGTCGAGGGCCCGGGCGCGGTCGTGCGCATCTGGACCGCGATGGAGGAGGCGCACGCCGCGACGAAGCTGCGCATCTATCTCGACGGCGAGACCGAGCCCCGCATCGAGGCGAACTTCCACGATCTCCTCGTCGGTCGATCGAACTTCGCGTTTCCGATCGCGATGGCGACGGCGCCGGGCGATCCGCTCCGCATGCCGGGACGTGCGGCGGGGGCGCTCTCGCTGATGCCGATCCCGTTCGCGAAGCGCTTCATCGCGACGCTCGACCGGGCACCGGGGTACTGGCAGATCACGGGGCGGCGATATCCGGCGGGGACGAACGTCGAGTCGATGCCGCGCGATTTCGCGGTGCGCGATCGCGCGGCAATCGAACGCGCTGCCGCTGCGATGCTTGCTCCGACCGCCGCGCCGCCCGCGATCTCTTCGCAGCCCGCGTCGGGCGCGCGAATCGGCGACACCGCACCGCCGGATGGATCGTTTGCGAGCCTGTCTCCGGCCACGGTGCTGTCGCTTGAGCGGCTCGGTCCGGAGCTGATCGAGCAACTGACGATCGTCGTCGAGGACTTCGGGCCCGCACGCGACGATGGATCGCGCGATCAGACCAGCGAGGACGCCATCGAGGCGCGTGTTCGCCTCCTGCGCGGGCTGTGGCTCGAGTGCGCGTTCGACGGCGAACAGTGCGTGCGGGTACCCGTGGGTCACTTCTTCGGACTCGGCGACTGCATGCCGCCGGTCGCGGATCGCATGCGCTCCGCGCGCGTCCTTTCCGATGGTTCGCTCGTGCTCGTGTCTCGCTTCGCGATGCCGTGCCTCGAGCGCGCCTCCATCGCGATCCGAAACACGGGACCCTCCGCAGCCAAGGTTCGGATCGAGTGCGTGTCGCGCGCGCTCGTTCCGTCCGATCCGTCTGAACCGAGGATCTTCCACGCGACGTTTCGCGAGGATCTGGCCGTGCCGTGCCAAGAGACGATCGACTGGCCGGTCGTGCGACTCGAGGGCTCGGGTGAGGTGGTCGGCACCACGCTCGCGATCACCAACCCACACGCGTTCTGGCACGGCGAGGGCGATGAGAAGATCCAGGTGGACTCGGATCCCTTGCAGCGGCAGCTGGGTACCGGGACCGAGGATCTCATCGGCTGCGCGTGGGGATATCCGCGGGCGCTGTCGTCCGACGCGGTGTCGGTCGCGCCGCGCACGTCCGACGATCGCAAGACCTTCGAGGGGCGTACCACGGCGTCGCGCCTCCGCTACCTCGACGGCATTCCATTCACACGGTCGCTCGCGTTCGATCTCGAATGGGTTCCACCAGCGCGTTTCGACCGCCCGGCGGGGCTCGCGGCCACGACCTTCTGGTACGCACGCGCGGGTAAAGCGAAGGCGATCGTCGAGACCGTTGCGAGTGCGACTGGGGCAACCGATGCGAATCCGCTACCCGGTTCGCTTCGGAGGCGCGAGGGTTGGGTGGAAGCAGAGGACGCCGCCGTCGTTGGGCTGGCGGAGGGGCTTGCCTTCGAGGTGCAGGCGATCGGCCTCATCTTCCCCGACGAGGATTGGAGCGGAGGCCGCTCGCTCTTCGTCCTCTTCCGACGTCCCGGCGACTGGATCCGGCTCGAGGTTCCATGTCCCGGGATCGCGGATGGCTCGGAGGTGCGTGTGCTCGCGCGGTGCGCGGGTGCGCCGGATTACGGCTCGGTGCGATTCAGCGTGCAGGGACGGGCCGCCGGCGGAGTGGTCTCACTTCGCCGCGATCGGGTGATGGCGCTTGAGCCGATCGACCTCGGCGTCCACCGTGTGTCATCGGGAAAGATCGTGGTCGAGATCACGGCGGAAGATGCCGCGGGGATCACCGGCAGGCGTCTCGCGGGCGTCGACTGCTTCAAGATCGAGCGTGCGCGCTGATCGATGCGACACCCGGCGTGGACGGATCGCCGTCGTGGTGCCGCATCACTTCGCGCGCTGCGCGTAGCGGGCCCAGTCGAGACCGAGTTGCTGGCCGATCATCGGCTTGAGTCGCTTGAGGCTTCCGGCCGGGAGTTCGATCACGAACTGGGCGGGCGAGCGCGAGCCGTAGAGGTACAGCCGCGACTCGTAGCGGTCCTTCGTCTCACCCTTGGTGCGCAGCTTCTCGCGGGTCGCCTCGTGGATCGCGGTGACGCGACCCTTCGCGTCGACGAAGATCATGTCGAGGTCGATGAGGCAGTCCTTCATCCAGTAGTTCAGCATGATCGCGCGCGGGTGGACGAAGATCATCGCGGTGCCCTCCGGGAACTCGCTCCGACCACCCATGCCCGTCGCGCGGCTCGCCTCGTCGAAGCAGAACTCGGTGTCGAACTGCTCGCCGAGGAGCACGATGCGTTCCTTCGGGAGATCGGTGCGTGGTTTCGCGTCGACCACGTCGTCCTTGGTTGGGACGGTGGCGGGCTTCTGCTTCGAGGCGGGCGGCTTCGGGGACGCCGGTGGCGTTGGAGCGGGCGTGCCGTCCTGGGGCGCAGTCTTCGGGGTTTCGCCCGGCGGAGGCGCGTCGACAGGCGGTGGAGCGAAGGCCGCGAGGAGCGAGCACCCCGAGACGGCCGCGAGTGCGGCGAGGGGGCGGGAGATCGATCGACTCTTCATGGGGTCTCTCCGTTGCGGCGATGTCGGCCGACTTCGGCCGGACTCGATCCGATCCCGTCAGGCCCGGGATTCAGTCCCAGGTGTTGGCGGACTTGCTCGCCTGGGCTCGTGCCTTGCCCGACTTCGCGCTGGTCTTCGCCGGCGTCTTCGCTTCGACGAGGCGTCCGCCCTTCGTGGCGCCGTCCTTCGCGCCGTTCTTCGCGCCGTTCTTGCCGGTCTTCGACGTCTTCGAGGACTTGCCGTTCGCGTGGCCGTTCGAAGGACGATCGGCCGCTGCGCCGTTCGTCGCCGCGTCCGGTTCCCAGCCATGTTCCCACGAGCGCGGGTAGTGGAGGTCGTCGAGCTCGAGCGCCGCCTTCGTCGGATAGAGCGGCGCGAACGTATCGCACATCACGGCCAGTTCGTTCGTGTGCGTCGCGCCGATCGTCGCCTCGGGCGTGCCCGGGTGCGGTCCGTGCGGGATGCCCTGCGGGTGCAGCGACAGCGACCCGACCTCGATGCCCTTGCGGGCCTTGTAGTTGCCCTCGACGTAGTAGAGCACCTCGTCCGAGTCGAGGTTCGAGTGGTTGTACGGCACCACGATCGCCTGCGGATGGAAGTCGAGCGGCCGCGGGCAGAACGAGCAGATGACGAAGTTGTGCGCCTCGAAGGTCTGGTGCGTCGGCGGGGGCATGTGGTGCTTGCCGACGATCGGGCTGAAGTCGTCGATGTTGAAGCAGTAGGGGTAGTAGCAGCCGTCCCAGCCGACCACGTCGAGCGGGTGGTAGCTGTACTGGTAGGAGTGCACGAGATCGCGGCTCTTGATGCGCACCTCGTGCTTGCCCTTCTTGTCGAAGGTCATGGGCATCTCCGGCGTGCGGAGGTCGCGCTCGCAGTAGGGCGCGTGCTCGAGGAACTGCGCGGTCTTCTTCGAGAGGTAGCGCGGCGGCGGCAGGATGTGCGAGCCGTTCACGCTCTCCATGAGCAGGAAGCGGGGCTCCGGTTCGCCCTGCTTCTGGGCATCGAAGACGAACTGGTAGATCGTGCCCTTCGGGATCACGATGTAGTCGCGCGGTCCGAACTTCAGCGCGCCGAACATGGTGTACACGGTGCCAGAGCCGAAGTGGATGAAGAAGCACTCGTCGGCCATGCCGTTCTTGAAAAAGTACTTCATCGGCTCGTCGGGAACGCACACGCTGATCTCGACGTCGTTGTTGCCGAAGAGGACGACGCGACCGGTGACCGGGTCGCCCTTCGGCGGGAGCGGCATGCTCTTGACGTGGCGCATGCGCATGGTGTCGCGCTCGACGTACTCGACCTTCGTCGAGTAGAGCGCTGTCCATCCGATCACCTGTGTCGGCGGGTTGATGTGATAGAGCGTCGAGGTCGGGCCGACGAAGCCCTCCGTACCGAACACTTCCTCGGCGTACAGCTTGCCGTCCGGGCGACGGAACTGGATGTGGCGCTTCGAGGGGAGCTTGCCGAGCTTGGTGTAGTAGGGCATGGGGCGTTTCCGACGACTTCGGGTTCTTGGGGCGACGAGTGTACCCCGCCGCCACGGGCGGATCACCCCGGGAAATCATGGCAATTCGCGCCGCGGTTCGGTCGCCGGGCGGCCGTCAGCGCGTCGGCGGCGCGTCGAACGCGGCAGCGCGGATCGCCGCACGGTCCGCGTCGTCGATCGCCTGCATCCGCTCGTTCGCCCAGGCCACCATCTGCACAGCGATGAGGCGGACTTCGGCGTTCGCAAAGTCGCCCGGGTGACCGAGCGTCGTGACGGCGATGCGCTGCAGGCGCGGGAGCGCCGACGACGGGTAGAACTTGATCGGCGCCCGCTCGCGCACCCAGAGCAACGGCTGCTTGATCGGAGCGTCCTTCCGCTCGCTGTCGATCGCCTCCCCCCACAGAAGGACGCGGCAGTCGGATGGCAGCGGCTCGACGTGGTAGAGCCAGCTTGGGACGACGATCCCGTCTGCAGGAATCGCGACACCGGCGAGCACCGGGTGCTTCGCAGCCTCGGCGTCGGGCGGCAGCACCCGCGTCTTCGACGAGTGTCCGTGATGGAAGCGCCAGGGTGTGCCGAGGAAGGTCTCGCCGAATCCCGCGTTGAGCGCCGCGTGCGGCGAATCCGCGGGATAGGCGAACGCATGCGTCGCCGTGCGGAAGGCGACCAGCGGCATGCCGTGCTCGAGTGGCTCGAGCAACGCCTCGCGATCGCGGTCGCAGAGCGCGTTGAAGCGCATGTAGACGACCTCGCCGCCGGCGCCAAGCGCGGGCGCGTCGCTGATCGCCGTCTTCGAGGCAGGATCGCGCTTCGTCGGGTCCGCAGGATCGGCGGCGAAGTGGAGCGTCGCGCGCGCGATGTCCACCTTCTCGACGAGCGAGGCGAGGAAGGGCATCGTGACCTCGCTCCGGTACTCGTCGTCGGCCGCGATGAACGACACCCAGTGGTCGGGCTGCTGCCAGCCGTTCGGGAAGTTGGGCTGCAGGATCTTCGCCGTTCCCGTCGCGAAAAGCCGCGCCCGGTCGCCCGTGCGAGGAAGCCCGTTCGTTCCGCGGAACGGTCCGCGCATGCCGCGGCTTCCGGTGGTACCTGCGGCGAGGTCGCGGACCTTCGACACCACCGCGGTCTCCTCGCCGGCCGCGAGTCCGTCACCGCGCACGACCCGATCGATCCGCACGCGGTGCCAGACGCTCGTGTCCTGCGGGCCGGGTCCTGGCTTCTCCTCGACGGAAAGCACGGTCACCTCGAGTTCGAACGGCGCTTGCCGCAGCGCCCACATCGGCTGGTCGGGGACCTCCGCGCGCGCGGTGGGCGCGAGCGATGTTGCGAGCGTTGGCGCAAGGAGGGGCATGCCGAGGGCGCTCGACGCGGCGAGCGCGATCGATCGGAGGCGCTTCATCATGTCGGGTAGAGTCCGCCAACCGAGATGGAAACGCAAGAGCCTGCATCCCCGATCCCGGCGATCGCCGTCCTGCACGAGGAGCCGTCGTGGCTCGTCGTCGCGAAGCCCGCCGGCATCCACTCGATCGCGCAGCGCGGGAGCGACGCGCCGAGCGTCGAGGCGTGGCTGCGCGCCGCGCGGCCGGAACTCGAGGGGCTCGAAGAGGCGGGGCTTGTTCATCGACTTGATTTCGAGACAAGCGGATGCCTGCTCGTCGCGAAGGACGGCGCGGTGCGCGAGCGGCTGCGCGAGGCATTCAGCGGTCGTGGTGGCGACATCCGCAAGACGTACCTCGCGCTCGTCGAGGGGCGCTTCGCCGACCGCGTGCTCGCCGGTGCCTTCACGCTCTCGTTCACGAGCCGTCACAAGGGCAGCGCGAAGGTGACGGTCCACACGCGCGGCGAACCCGAAACCATCGGGCGCTGTCGATGGCGCGTGCTGCGCGTCGTCGGTGCGCACACGCTCGTCGAGGTCGAGCTCCTCGGTCCGGGGCGCCGGCACCAGATCCGTGCGGGCATGGCGCACGAGGGTCACCCGCTCGTCGGCGACACGCTGTACGGCGCGAGCCCGTCGGCCGGGGGGCTCTGCCTCCATGCCCATCGGCTGGCCGGCGAGTCGCTTGTCGGGCCAGAAGGAGGCGCGATCACCGCTCCCGCGCCCGCCTGGTTGCCTGCGTCGGGCCCATCGGGGGCACCGGACCCCTCCTGATCGCTTTGCGAAATCACTGCGCTCATCGTGGTTTCGGCTTGGCTTTCGTCGGGGGTGCGGTAGTTTGAAGCAACGATCCTGCCCGCGTCGGGCGATCGAAAGGTGTCCGTGATGCACGCGTCGGGCCGGCGCAGCGTCATCCTCGTCGTTGCATCGCTGTGCGCTTCCGCGCACGCGGATGTCGTCTTCTTCACCGAGTCGGCCGCCGCGCGCGGCATCGTCTACTGGAATCTCGAGGGGATGTTCGGCGGCACCGGCCAGTACGGCTGCGGTGTGGCGCTCTGCGA
>JAJTGL010000057.1 GCA_021297795.1 Planctomycetaceae bacterium | reverse complement strand
GCGCGCTTCAGGTGCCCGCTTTCGCTCGCTCTGGCGTGGATCGCGCCAGAGGGAGCCGCCGCAGCGGCGACCGCCTCGATGACGAGCGCTCGCGACTCGCGGGCTGCCGAAGCGACGCCTCGCGCGCTTCAGGTGCCCGCTTTCGCTCGCTCTGGCGTGGATCGCGCCAGAGGGAGCCGCCGCAGCGGCGACCGCCTCGATGACGAGCGCTCGCGACTCGCGGGCTGCTGAAGCGACGCCTCGCGTGGTTCTCGCCCGTTCGTCAGCGGAGCGGGAATCGCTCGCTCGGCACATACTCGCGCGCGGCGATCGCGGCAAGGCGATCGACGATCTCGGGGTGCGCGGCGGCGAGATCGGTGGTCTCGTTCGGATCGCGCGCGAGGTTGAAGAGCTGCCAGCCTTCGAGGTCGGCCGCAGCGGCCTTCCGTTGGCGCAGGCCCGCGCGCACGATCTTCCAGTCGCCCGAGCGCACGGCTTCCTGTCCGCCGTATCCGGGGAACGGCCAGTAGAGGAACGCGCGGTCGGGCGCGCGGCCCTCGAGGAGAAGCGGCACGAGGTCGACGCCGTCGGTCGGCTGGGTCGGGACGCCCGCGAGCGCGCCGAAGGTGGCGCGGAAGTCGACGGTCCACGCCGGCGTGTCGATCGTGCGGTCCGCCGGGATGCGGCCGGGCCAGCAGGCGATGCCGGGCACGCGCACGCCGCCTTCGTACACGGAGCCCTTGCGGCCGCGCAGTCCGGCGGTCGAATCGAAGAAGACGGTATCGACGCCGCCGACGTCGTGGGTCGGGCCGTTGTCGCTCGTGAGGAAGATCAGCGTGTTGTCGGCGACACCGGCCTTTTCGAGCGCGGCGCGGATCGCGCCGACCTCCGCGTCGAGGCGCGAGATCATCGCCGCGTACGCCGCACGCGGCGTGGGATGCGGCGTGTAGCCCTTCCCGCCGACGTAGGGCGTCTCCTCAAACCGGCCCTCGTACCGCGCGAGCACCTCTGGCGGCATCTGGAGCGCGAGGTGCGGGAGCGGCGACTGGTAGGCGAGGTAGAAGGGGCCGTCCTTCGAGCGCTCGATGAAGGCGGTGGCCTCCGCAAGCAGCAGGTCGCAGGCGTAGGTCGTCTCGCTGCGGCCCGTGGGCGCGTGGCCCTTCGGATCGTTGCCCTCGAGGACGACCTTCTCCGCGTTGCGCCACAGGTGCGTCGGGTAGTAGCTCCACGCCTGACGCTGGCAGTTGTAGCCGAAGAAGAGGTCGAAGCCCATCGCGTTCGGGTCGCCGGTCGAGCCGACGAATCCGAGGCCCCACTTGCCGATGCACGCGGTCGCGTAGCCGACGGACTTGAGGTCATGCGCCAGCGTGCGCGTTCCTTCCGGGAGCGGCCCCTGACCTTCGGGCTGCACCTCCGAGTTGTCGCGGTTCGGCGTGTGGCCGAGATGCTGGCCGGTGAGGAGCGCCGAACGCGCTGGCGCGCAGACCGGCGCCGCGGTGTAGAACTGGGTGAAGCGCGCGCCCTCGCCGGCAAGTCGGTCGATGTGCGGCGTCGCGATCTTCGTCTGGCCGTAGCAGCCGAGTTCACCGAAGCCGAGATCGTCGGCGAAGATCAGGACGATGTTCGGGCGCGCCGCAGGTGCGGGTGCCACGGGGCAGGCGATCTCGCGCTGCACGGGCGCGGGAGCCACCGGCGCCCGGCCGGAGCAGCCGGCCGCGAGTGCTGCGAGCAGGGAGAATCGCGCGGCGGCGTGCATCGGGGGATCCGCGCCGTGCGTCAGACGTCGCAGATGTCGATCGACTCGCGAAGGCTCGTCATCGGATCACGGCGGGGAATGAACTCCTGCGCGAGGAATCCCTTGAAGCCCGTCGCGACGATCGCCTCGCAGATCGGGCGGTAGTTGAGTTCCTGCGTCGCGTCGATCTCATTGCGGCCGGGGTTGCCCGCGGTGTGGTAGTGACCGAAGTACTGGTGGTTGTTGCGGATCGTGCGGATCACGTCGCCTTCCATGATCTGCATGTGGTAGATGTCGTAGAGCAGCTTGAAGCGGTCGCTTCCGACCTGCTGGACGAGCTCGACGCCCCACGGCGTGCGGTCGCACATGTAGTCGCCGTGGTCGACGCGAGAGTTCAGGAGCTCCATCAGGATGGTGACGCCGTGCTTCTCCGCGATCGGCATCACGCGCTTGAGGCCCTTCGCGCAGTTGGCGAGGCCGACATCGTCGGCCATGCCGCGCCGATTGCCCGAGAAGAGCATGACGTTCGGCACCTTGTTCGCCGCGGCGATCGGCAGCAGGCGCTCGCACTCGGCGACCACGCGGTCGTGGTTCTCGACGCGGTTCATGCCGTCGCCGATCGACGTCGGACCATTTCCGAGCGCGCACACCATGCCGTGCTGGAGCGGGACCGACCAGTCCTTCTCGTCGAGGAGGTCGATGCCGGTGATGCCCATCAGCTTGCATCGCGCGCAGAACTGGTCGAGCGGCATCCCGCCGAAGCACCACTTGCTGACCGAGTGGTTGATGTTGCCCTTGCGGGCCACCGGCTGCAGTTGCGAGGGGTGCGTGTCCTGAGAGGCGTTCGCCGCGCCTGCGAATGCGGCGTTCGCGAGCGGGATCGAGGCGGCGGCGGTCACGGTGGTGGCGAGGAAGTCTCTGCGCTGCATGATGCGCAATCTACCGGAGCACGGCCTCGACACGCCACGAGTACTCGCCGATTTCCTGCCCGGCGCGCTTGGCGACGATCGTGATCGAGCGGTCGCTCGGGCTGTACTTCCCGGTGAGCGAGATGGTGCCCGCTTTCGAACTGATCGATCCACTCGCGTTGTGGCGGTTCCCGAGGGGGTCAAGCGTCAGCTGCGTCGTCGACGTGTCCGACTTGAACTTGAACTCGAAGCCCTTGCCGAGCGGGGCCTCCTTCGGCTCGACCGAGAGTCCGGCGGGCGGGGCGAGGGAGACCGGCACGAGCAGCGAGGGTGCGGCCTGTGCGCGCGAGGACGCGAGCGAGACGACGATCGTTGTCCCGATCGATGCGAGCGCGAGGCTGGCGGCGACGACGGCCGCGGCACGAAGGAAGGGATGGCGCATGTGGACAGGCTACCTCGCGCATGCGCCGGGTCGAAGGGGTAATCTGCCGTCATGCAGGACAATTCCGCCGCATCGCCGTGGCCGTGGCCCGTGCGCGTCGTGTTCCGGTTCGTCTTCGTCTACTTCGTCTTCGCCTTCTTCTCCGCGATCCTGCAGCTCGTCCCGCTGCTCGGAATGGTGGGGGCGTGGCACGACGAGGCCGTGCAGCCGTTCTACGTGTGGGTGAGGAAGACGGTGTTCGGCGTCGAGATCACGGTGTTTCCGAATGGATCCGGCGACACGACCTACAACTGGGTGCAGTTCGCGTCGCACCTTGCGTTCGCGGCCGCGGCGGCGCTCGTCTGGAGCGCGGTCGATCGGCGGCGGTCGTCGTACCCGTGGCTCAAGGACGGACTGTGGATCGCGATGCGCTTCGTGCTCGCGAGCGCGATGTTCGGCTACGGCATCAACAAGGTGTTCGGTCTGCAGTTCCCGGAGCTGACGATGCAGCGGCTGCTCCAGCCCTACGGGGAATCGTCGCCGATGGGGCTGCTCTGGACGTTCATGGGCGCGAGCCAGCCGTACACGATGTTCGCGGGTTGGATGGAGACGGTCGGCGGCGTACTGCTGTGCTTCCGCCGCACGCAACTCGTCGGCGCATTGTGGACGGCCGGGGTGATGGCGAACGTCTTCGTCCTCAATCTCTTCTACGACGTCCCCGTCAAGCTCTACTCGTTCCACCTGCTCGTGCTCGCGCTCGTGATCGCGGCTCCCGACATGCCGCGGCTCGTACGGATGTTCCTGCTGCATCGACCGGTCGCACCCGCCGATCTCGACGGACCGTGGGTCGGGCCTCGCGTGCGACCGTGGATGCGTCGGACGGCGCTGGTCGTGAAACTGCTCTGGGTGGGCCTGACGGTGCCGCTCCTGTTCTGGCAGATGTCGGAGATGCGATACACCTACGGCGCCCTCGCACCGAAGGGCGAGCTCGATGGGACGTGGGAGGTGGTCGAGTTCCGGCGCGACGGCGTCGAGTTGGCGCCGCTCGTGACCGACGGGACGCGCTGGCGCTACCTCACGCTCGTCGATCGCCCCGAGTGGCGTCAGGCGATCGTGACGCACATGAAGGGCGTCAACGGCGCTGGAGGCTCGAGATCAAGGACGGCACGCTGGAACTTCGCGACATGATCGTCGCGGCCGGCGACGAGGCATCGAAGGCGCCGCTCGCGGGCACGTTGGCGTATGCGCGCGAGGGGGAGCGCGGTCTTCGTCTGGTCGGAGAGATCAACGGCGTGCGCATCGAGGCCGTGTGCGAGCGACGCGATGCAGCGGACTTCCTGCTGACGAACCGCGGGTTCCACTGGGTGAACGAGTCTCCGTTCAACCGGTGAGGGAGTGCGTGCGCGAGGGCGTGCGTGGTAGTCTGTAGGCGTGCGCTGCATCGCCTGCGACTTCGATCTTCTCCAGACGACGGACGGGCGTTGTCCGGAGTGCGGGCGCGAGTTCGATCGCAACGACATCGGGACCTTCATCGGCGAGGGCCATGGCCGTGTCGCGCGTCGCAGCGCCGCGGCGCCCGGGTGGCCGATGTTCACGCTTGCGGCGCTGCTCGGCTACCTCGTCCTCTGTACCGACTTCAGTCCGGCCGGCACCTTCGAGCCGGTACTGAGGGCGCTGCTCGCGGGCATCCTCGTCGGCTGCCTCTACCTGGTGCGACTGTTCGTGGCGTTCGCGGCGCGGGTCGCGCTACCGAAGCGTCGGCCGCGCGTGGTGCCGGTCGCGCTCTGGCGATGGTTGACGCCGATTGCAATCGTGCTCGTGGCGTCGGTGCTCGTTGAACTGCGCGTACCGCGGATGATCGCGTTCTGGCTTGATCGGTCGTCGCTTGCTCCGATCGCCGTCGGCCCGGGGGCAGAGCCGAGTGCGTTCGCGCCAGTCGATGCGTGGACGGGGCGCGTGACGAAGGGTGCTGTTTGGGACGACATCGAGGTGACCGGGGTACATCCCGCGGAGGGATACGGCGCGAGCTTCCCGCCTGGCTGGGGGTGGGTCGTCGAGGCGGGATACATGCGTGGCGTGCGCGGGGCCGACCAACCCGCGCTTGTACGCGTCGTTTCCGTATCGCTGCCGCGGCTTGCGATCTTCCCGATCGAAGGCACGGGCTACGGGAACTTCAGTTGTGCAGCATGGGCGTACGCGCCGGGCGCGACGGACGTGTTCTTCGTCTTGCCAGAGGATGGCGCGGATCTCGGTCCGGTCTTTCTCCGCTACAGCGGTGACTGGTTTGTGTCCGCGTGGTGGATTCAGCCTCTTGAGGATCGGCCGGTGTGGGCAACGACACCAGCGGCCGAGGGGTCGCCAGTCCGTTGAGAGGCCCCCTTGCGCGCGGTACCGTGTTTCACATGAAGCATGACGACCCCTCCGCCGCGAAGCTCTCTCGGTGTGCCTTCATCCTTGCGCCCGCCCTCGGCAGCGTGCTTTCGCGGCTCGCGATTCTTGCCGTATTCGTATTCGTCCATACGCCGCTCCATGCCAGCGGCAGTGCCGATCCGATGGTCGCATCGGCGCCGGAGTCCGAGCCGCGGACGAGTGCGCAGGCGGAACGCGAGCGTGGCGAAAATCAGAAGTCTGCAGACGACTGGTCCCGCATTCCCGATGCGCAGCGTGGCGAGTCGGGCGGGGCGCCCGATGAATCGGAGGGCGCGCGCAAGCCGGATGGGGCGTACCAATCGCCGTACCGCCTCAAGTTCACGGTGCCGGAGAGTGAACTTCTCTTCGACGCGAAGACGAAGCGGGGTTCGGTGGCCGAGCAGTCGCCGGTGCCCGAGTCGGAGTGGCGGTCCGAACGCTTGAAGGAGAAGCTCGGCTCGTGGGGTCCGCATCCGCGGCAGTTCGATTGTCCGGCCGAGGTGAAGGCGAAGCCTGCCGAGTGGAAGCGCGAGCGTGTGATCGCGGCGGCGTCGCGGTTCCTCGGATACGACTACCAGCACCACCACATTCCCGATTGGGATCCGGCCACGGGCTGGCCGTGGAAAGAGGTCTGCTCGGGTCGGAACGGCAAGGGTGTGGACTGCTCGAACTTCAGCGCCTTCAACTACAACTGGGCGCTCGGCGTGCATCTCTCGACCGGCATCGGCCCGCAGGCCGAGCAGCGCGAGGTGCCGTCGGCCGACGGGCGTGTTGCGGCGAAGGTGATTGCGCGGCCCGCGGGCGAGCCGGATGCGTGGTACGACGAGCTCGTTCGCACGCTGAAGCCTGGGGACCTTCTCTACATCCGCACGTCGGATATGTCGAAGGTGTCGCACGTGATCATGTGGCTCGGTTCGTGTGCGGAGGGGCCGGATGGGACGCCGCTCGTGATGGATTCGCACGGCGCGGGCGTGAAGGACGCGAACGGCGTGGCGATCCCGTGCGGCGTGCACATTCGCCCGTTCGCGAAGGGGAGCTGGTACCACCGCTCGTTTGATCACGCGCATCGCCTGATCGGCGACTGAGCAGGGCGCGGCTTACTCGAGGAAGCGCGCTCGGAGTTCCGGGGTGGGCATGAGGCAGATGTCGCTCTTCCCGAACCACCGGTAGCGGTTGCGCGCGATGAGGCGGTAGGCCCAGTCGCGGAGGCCGCGGGGGACGAGGCGGAAGACGCCGAAGATGGGCCAGGGGAAGGGGAGTCGTGCGGCGATCGCGAGGGAGGCGTCGGAGCGCTCGAGGATGCGGCCATCGGCGATGACGATCACGCTGTCGGGTTCGGCGGTGGCAGGGGCGGGAGCGCCGAGGCGGGCGCATTCGCGCGCGGCGGCGGCGCTCGCGAGGGGGGCGAAGCGGAAGCGTGCGGCGCGGTCGCGCTTCAGGATGAACTGGACGAAGCCGTTGCAGAGGTTGCAGTGCCCGTCGAAGAGGATGATGGTCGGCGGGTTTTCCATCTGGAACGGTGCACGGCACGTGCCGTGCGGTGCCAGGCACCAGCTGGCACGTGCCGTGCACTGTCTGGCACTGCCTGGCACCAGCCAGTCCGCACAGCATATCTCGCGAATACCGCAGCGCCCTGCGTGTTCCGAGCCGCACGTGCGATGTGACCGAGCGGTGCACGGCACGTGCCATGCGGTGCCAGGCACCAGCTGGCACGTGCCGTGCACTGTCTGGCACTGTCTGGCACTGCCTGGCACCTGTGGCGGCTAGAGCTCGGGCGCCGTCGTCTTCCAGTTCGCCGGATCCGCCCCGAGCCTCGCCCCGATGTCCGCGAGCTCGCTCATCGTCTCCCTCTTGAAGACGCCCTCCACCTTCGGACGCCAGTCGTCCGGAATCGCGATCCAGCGCACCTCGATCGAACCGTCGCCACGGCGTGTGACCGCGTCCGCGTGCGAATAGAGGTGCCGCAGTCCCGTCATCGTCGACGCGCGGATCGCGACCTCGACGCTCCGTCCGAGGACATCGAGCCACGTGCGCTGCACCGTGCGCGCCGGCGACACCGCCTGGTTGTTGAAGATCACCCAGTAGCGCACCCTGAGCGGCCCCGCCGCGGGAAACGCCTGCCGGAAGCGGTGCACGAGGGAGTCCTCGTACCGCACCGGCGCCCCGTAGAGGATGTTCGAGGTCACGCCACCGTCGGCGTAGAGCGTGCCGTCGATCTCGCGCGGCGGAAAGACACCCGGGATCCCGGCGCTCGCGAGCATGATTCGGTGCAGCCGCTCGATGTCGTCGTTCTCGACCGCGCGCTTCGCCTCCGACGCCAGCTCGAACGCCTGCGCCCGCCCCTGGTCGAGATCGGTGGCGTTGACGACGAGCATCCTGCCCTTTGCGCCCTCGGCGGACATCCTCTCGGCGAAATTCCGATCGACCGCGCTCCGCAGCTCGCGCTCGAGCCCCGGAACCTCGGCGAGGCTCGCGTTGTCGGGAAGAAGCGCGAGGATGCCGCGCGTGCGCACCCAGTCGGGCTTCGGATTCCGGTAGAGGCGTTCGCACGCCTCGAGATCCGCCATGGTGCCGAGGTACGCGAACGGTGCGATCAGCGCGCCCGTGCTCACGCCGGTGACGACGTCGAACTCGGGCATGGCGTCCGGGCCCTCGATCGCCTTCCAGCTGCGGAGCACCGCCGCGCCGAACGCGCCGTAGTCGCCACCGCCGGAGAGCACGAGGACATCGACCGTATGGTCCGCCTTCGGACCGAACGCGGCGCGCATGAGGAGCGGCGCCGACTTCTCGATGAGTTCCTCGCGAAGCTTGACGCGCCGCTCGACGCCTTGCGCGGTCAACTCGGTCGGCGGCACGACCGGGCGCTTCGTCGCGCACGCGGATGCTCCGAGCGCGAGCATCGCGACGGTGGCTGCTGCGGCGATTCGCCTGATTTGCGCAGCAACGGGACGCGGGGAGGACGGCGAGGCGTGGCGTGGCTCGAGCGGTCGCATGGCGGGAAGATACCCGCGACCGCTGCGGTCGAGCGAGGAAGCGTCCCGCGTCCCGTCACTCGCGTTGGAAGTCGTAGATCGGACCGAGGTCGAGCAGGCGCGTGAGCTCGTCGAGCGCGTCGCGCGACTCGCGGAGGAGTCCCGGATCGGCGAGATCCGCCGCGGAGAGTTCCTCGCGGTAGTGCCGCGTCACCCACGCACGCAGTTGCGCGAGCTTCGCGGGCCCGACGATCGCCGACGGGTTCACGGCGGCGAGATCCGCGGGCGCGAGCGGAACGCGGAGGCGCAGGCACGCCGGTCCTCCGCCGTTGCGCATGCTCTCGCGCACGTCCATGAAGATCGCGCGTGCGAGCGGATTCGCGCGATCGGCGATCACGCGGTCGATCGCGGCCTTCACGCGCGGATTCTCCTCGCACTCGCACGGAGCGACGAGCGCCATCGAGCCGTCGGGCAGCGTCAGCAGCTGGCTGTTGAAGAGATAGCTCTTGACGGCGTCCTCGAGCGATACCTCGTCGCGCGTGATCTCGGCGACGACGAGCGCTCCGCCCGTCGCGCGCCGCAGCGCCTCGAGCGTGGCCGCGCGATCCTCGAACGCGAGCTCGTGGCACAGGAGCATGCAGCCGTTCCCGACCGCGATCACGTCGTTGTGAAAGACGCCCGCGTCGATCGCGTCGGCGTTCTGCTGCGCGAACACGCAGTGCACGGGATCCACGCCCGCGATCGCCGCCACCCGTTCGCTCGCGGCGCGCGTCTGCCGTGCCGGAAACCGCGTGGGCTTCCGGCGCGCGTCCGTCGCGGTTCCGTAGACGAAGAAGTGCACGCCCGCGCGACCGCCGCCGTTCGCCGCGCTCGACGTGAGGCGCGTGTGGTTCGCCGCACCCTCGTCGCCGAAGTCCTGCCCGCCTGCTCCATCGCTTCGCGACGGCAAGGCCCCGTGCACCTCGAAACGCGCACGGTCGCGGAAGATCGCGGCGAGCGCGCGCGCCGTGACCGGCGGCTCGATCGCACGATGGAACATCTCGCGCAGGTTCGCCGTCACGAAATGCGTACGGCCGTCCCGCGTGTCGGCGCCCGGCAGCACCGTCGCCGCGTTGGCGGTCCACATCGCGCTCGCGCTGGAGACGCGCGCGAGGAGCACCGGGTCGTCCTTCGCCACCTTCGCCAGGATCTCCGCGTCGCTGCCGCTGAATCCGGCCGCGCGCAGCGTCGGGATGTGCGGCCGCTCGTGCGGCGGAAGCACGCCCTGCACGAGGCCGAGCGCCGCCACGGTCTCCATCTTCGCCAAGCCCTGGAGCGCGGCGCGGCGCGGCGAACTCGCCGCACCCTGGTTGCGCGCGCTCGCGACGTTGCCGTAGGAAAGCCCGGCGTAACTGTGCGTCGGCCCGACGAGCCCGTCGAAGTTCGCCTCCACGCCGGAAGATGGGATCGCGCGCGCGTCCATCACCAGCGCTCCGACGGGCCCTGCGGCGCGAGCGGCCACGGTTGCGTCGCGCGGCCGTTCACGGTCGTACCGGCCTGGATCGTGTTCGGAATGAGATTCGCCAGGAAATCATGCGGGAAGCAGGAGGGTGGCTCGCTGAGGAGGTCGAGTCGCGTGGTCTGGTCCGCCGTCAGCCGCAGGGCGCACGCGCCGAGGTTGTCATCGAGCTGCGCCATCGTGCGCGCACCCAGGATCGTGCTCGTCACGCCGTTCCGATCCATCACCCAGCGGAGCGCCACCTGCGCGGGGGTCACGTGTCGTCCGCCGGTCGAGTGCGCCTCGGCGATCTCGCGCAACGCGTCGATCAGCACGAACGTCGACTCGCACAGGTACTTCGAATCGCTGCGGACGCGCGTCGAACCGTCGTCCTTCGGCCGGTGCTCGCGGGTGAACTTCCCCGAGAGGACACCGCCACGCAGCGGGCTCCAGGGTGTCACGCCGAATCCGCACTTGCGCGCCATCGGGATCAGGTCGTACTCGACCGTCCGCTGCAGGAGCGAATATTCGATCTGGATCGCCGTCGGCTGCACCCAGCCGCGGAAGACCGACTCGTACAGCGCCTGCACGCAGACCCACGCGGGGTGATCGCTCAGGCCGACGTAGCGCACCTTGCCCTGGCGCACCAGCATGTCGAGCGAGTGCAGCGTCTCGTCGATCGGCGTGTGGATGTCCTGGAAGTGGCACCAGAGGAGGTCGATGTAGTCGGTCTTGAGTCGGCGCAGCGAGTGCTCGACCGCGTTGCACATCGACTTCCGCGAGCTGCCGCCGCCGTTCGGGTCGCCCGGCCACATGTTGCCGCCGAATTTCGTCGCGATCACGGCACGATCGCGATTGCCGCGGCCGGGGCCGGTCGTGAAGTAGTCGCCGAGAATCGTCTCGTTGTGGCCCTTCGTGTAGATGTTCGCGGCATCGAAGAAGTTGCCACCCGCCTCGAGGTAGCGCGTGATCAGCGACACGCTGACCTCCTCCGACGCACCGAAGCCCCACTCGAGTCCGAAGGTCATCGTGCCGAGGCAGAGGGGCGACACGCGGAGGCCCGAGCGGCCGAGGGTGACGTAGTGATCGAGGGCGAGGTTCGCTTCGGCGGACATGCCCGCAGGGTAGCGGGACGGCTACGCTGCGGGCATGTCCGCCACCGCGCGCGCCTCCGACCCCTCGACCTGGACCGACGCGCACCTCCACGTCTGGGACTCCGCTCGTCTCGCGCCGCCGTGGCTTGCGCAGGCGCCGCAGCTTGCGGGCAAGTTCGATCTCGCGCGCTACGTCGCCGAGGGCGGAGTGCGCGGCGGGCTCGTCTTCGTCGAGGCGGATGTCGCACCCGCGGATCGTGCCCTCGAGGCGCGCCTCTTCGCCGAGTGGGGCGAGGCGAGCGGTCTCCCGTGGGCGACCGTGGCAGGCGTCGATCCGGCTGGAGCCGACGTGCTTGCGGAGATCGCGGCAGTCCGGGGCGCCGGCGGCGTGTCCGGCGCGCGGCGCGTGCTGCACGCGGGCGATGTGCCCTTCACGACGGAGGCCTTCCGGGTGGGTCTCCACCGGCTCGGATCCTCTCGGATCGTGTTCGACTGCTGCGTGCGCTGGACGGACCTCGCGGCGCTCGAAGGCGTCGTCGCAAGCCTTGGCGACGCTCGGTTCGTCCTCGATCACCTCGGCAACCCGCCGATCAAGGCGGGTTGGGCGAGCCCTGAGCGCGTCGAGTGGCAGCGGCTCGTCGCCCGGGTCGCCTCGTGCGATCGGGTCTCCGTGAAGTGGTCCGCGATGTTCGAGAACGCCGGACGCGCGATGGCTTCGGACGAGATTCGTCCGTGGTTCGAGTGGTGCCTTGCCTGCTTCGGCCCCACGCGCATGCTGTGGGGTTCGAACTGGCCGGTCTGCTTCGCGCCGAACTCGGGCGCTCGGCTCGCGCAGTGGATCGAGTCGTGTGCGACGCTCGCCGGCGAACTTGGCGCCGACGAGCAGGCGGCGATCCTGGGCGGAAACGCGCGGCGGATCTACCGCGTGGTGGTCGAGGCGGCGGCGTCGCGACGTCGGTAGAGGGGAAAGCCGGACTCCGAGATCGCCTCGCGCTGCTCGTCGCTCAGAAGCCTGCGGAAGCGCTTGGCGGGATCGTGCGAGAACCACTCGATGTACGGAAAGCGCTGCGCGAACGCGCCGTGGCGGATGACGTCGATGCTGCGCAGGTCGACGATGCCAAGATCCTGGAATCCGAGCAGGTTCCAGACCCAGAAGCTGTGGTTCCGATGGTCGAGGCAGTTGTCGGTCACGCGCAGCGAGCGCGTGAGGATCTCCGCGCGGCCGTTGCGATCATGGTCGATGAGCTGGATGTCGTCTTGATCGAACGGAGTGATCTTCGCCGTCCGGGCCGTCCGGTCGGCGAGAATGAAGACGCCTGTGTACCCCGTGATCGCGATGCCGAGGCTGGTGCCCCGATTCGCGAGGAAGTAGTCGGGTGTGCCGTTGGCATCGAAATCCGCCTTCATGAGGAGCGGTGAAACCGACGTGCAGGACGGCCCCATGAACGCAGGGAGTTCGCCCGATGCGATGTGCGCGTTCCCATCCTCGCCAACCCCGAGGACGAACGCGCGCGACTGGGACCGCACGGGATCCGTCGCGATCACAAGACGAAGCCGGGAGCCATCGATCGGATACCAGTCCGCCCAGGCCGAGCACCAGCCCTCGCGGCGTTCGCCGAGGTGCTCGTTGCCGACGTCATCTCCATTCTCGAGGTATCCCTCGCTGTCCTCGCAGACGAGCGGGATCGCGGGAGATCGCGTCCAGTCGGGCGGGGTCTCGCCCGACGGCGTCGCCTTCAGCAGCGCCTTCTGCATCGTCTCCATCGCAAGGCGGCAGTCGGCCAACTGCCCTGCGTCGCCGCGGGTGTGCGATTCGATCAGCTCGCCGGCCCGACGACGCCATTCCACGTATGCGTCGGGCTCGGCGTCCGAGGACGACAGGAACAGAGGCGGGCGGGGCGCTTTCCCCTCGAACGGCCATTGCCCAGCATCAAGGAGTGGCGGCCCCGGGTTCTCGGGTGCGCCGGGCTCCGCGTCGTGTTTTTCCTCGAGGATGTCGCAGCCTCGATCAAGGTCGATCCACTGTCGGAGTCGGGCCCATTGCGCCCAGCGCTCGTCATCGCTCTTCGCGCGTGGCGGTTCGGATCGAGTCTCGAGCGGCCCGTCCGCGGGTTGAGGTGGCGTCGCCGCCGATGCGTACGGGAGCGGTCGGATGGCGGCAAGGCACGCCATCGCGGCAAGACGAAGCAGGGCCATGGGGATAGGGGGCAACGAGGATTCCTCGGCGATTCCCAGTGGAGACGAAGAGCACTCGCCTGCGGCGCAACCGCTGGCGCGGTCTACATCGTCCATCCGCCGTCGATCACGTGAATCGCGCCGGTGGTGTAGCTCGCTTCGTCGCTCGCGAGATAGACCGCAAGATGCGCGATCTCCTCGGCCGTCCCGAGGCGTCCCATCGGCTGGCGGGAAATGAACGCCGCCCGCGCCGCCGCCGGATCGGCGTTCTGGTTGATCCGGCCCTGCAGGCTCGGGGTCTCGACCGTGCCCGGGCAGATCGCGTTCACGCGGATTCCGTGCGCGACGGTGTCGGCGGCGACGGCCTTGGTCAGGCCGATGAGCGCCGCCTTCGTCGCGCTGTACGCCGCGCGGTTCGGGACGCCGCGGATGCTCGATGCCACGCTCGCGATCGAGATCACGCTGCCGCGCTTCCGGGCGATCATTCCGGGGAGAAACGCATGCAGCATGCGGTAGACGCTCTTCACATTGAGGTCGAACGAGAAGTCCCAGGCCTTCTCGTCGCAGTCGAGGAGCGTGCCTTGATGCACGAATCCCGCAGCGTTGAGCAGCACGTCGATCTCGCCCGCCGCGGCCGCCGCCGCGCGGATCGCATCGAAGTCGCGTGCATCGAGGATGCGCGTCGTGATGCGCGCATCTTCCTTCACAAGCGACGCAAGCCCGGCAGCATCGATGTCGGTCGCGATCACCGACGCACCCTCGCGCGCGAAAGCGAGCGCGCTTGCGCGGCCGATCCCTGCGGCCGCCGCCGTCACGAACGCCCGCTTCCCCGCGAGCCTGCCCTGCGTGATACCGCTCATCGCGCCACTCCCTTCATGTTGCGCGTGCCCGCGCGCTTGATCCACTCGGGCCCATCCGGGAATCGGAAGGCCGCCAGCGACTCGCGCTTCACCTCGCCGGAGTACCCCGGCTTCGTCGGCGCGAGATAGCGCCCGCCCCGCACGACGCATGGGTCGACGAAGTGCTCGTGCAGATGGTCGACGAACTCGCACACGCGTCCATCCATCGTGGGATTGAAGCGGATGTAGTCGACGAGGATGAGGTGCGCCACGAACTCGCAGAGTCCGACGCCGCCCGCATGCGGGCAGACGGGCACGCCGAAGCGCCGCGCGAGAGCCATGATCGCGAGGTTGTCGTTCACGCCGCCCACGCGGCACGAATCGAGCTGGCAGATCTGCATGCCGCCCGAAGCGAGGAACTGCTTGAACATCACGCGGTTCTGGCACTGCTCGCCGGTCGCTACGCGAATCGGCTGGATCGCGCGCGCGATCTCGGCGTGGCCGAGCACATCGTCGGGCGAGACGGGTTCCTCGAACCACCAGATGCCGAACTGCGCGAGCGGCTTGATCCACTGGATCGCCTGCTGGACGTCGAAGCGCTGGTTCGCGTCGACCATCAGCACGCGGTCGGGGCCGATCTCCTCGCGGATGATCCGCGCGCGGCGCACATCATCCTCGATCGACTGACCGATCTTCATCTTGAAGTGCGTGAATCCGTCGCGGATTCCCTCGCGGCAGCGCTGGCGCACCGTGTCGTCCGAGTAGCCGATCCAGCCGCAGCTCGTCGTGTACGCGGGGAATCCCTCGCGCTCGACCCGGGCGATCCGCTCGGCGCGCGTCGCGTCGTTCGCGCGCAGCATGGCGAGGCACGCATCCTCGTCGACCGCGTCGCGGATCCCGTGGAAATCCATCGCCGCGACGAGCTCCTCGGCGGGCATGTCGGCGAGCAGGCGCCACAGCGGCTTGTCGGCGGCGCGGGCCTCGAGATCCCACACGGCGTTCACGATTGCGGCGACCGCGAGCGCCATCACGCCCTTCTCGGGGCCAAGCCAGCGGAACTGCGAGTCCTGCGCGAGCGATCGCCAGAACGCGCGGCGGTCGCGCTGGATCTCGGCAAGCGACCTGCCGACCACGAACGGCATCATCGAGCGGATCGCCTGACAGACGATTTCATTCCCGCGACCGATCGTGAACGTCAGGCCGTGCCCTGCGTGCGCGCCGCCGGTTGTCAGCACGACATACGCCGCCGAGTAGTCGGGGTCGACGTGCACGGCGTCGGAACCATGGGCCTCTTCGCTCGTCGGAAAGCGGAGGTCGACGATGTCGAAACCGGTGATGGTGAAGTCCGGGATGTTGGTTGCGCCCATGGTCGTCTCTATCGCGGTAGTTCGGGAACGGTCTCGCCCGCAGCCGCGCTCTTGTAGCAGGTCTCGACGAGCGCCATCGTGCGCCATGCGTCGTCGAAGTTCGAGTCGGCCGGATCGCGGCCCGCGCGCGCGGCCTCGAGCAGCGCGCCCATCGAGCCCGCGAACGCGTGCGGGAACCAGTTCCCGACGACGGGCTCGTCGCGCCACGCGCCTCCGTCCGCGCTCCACGACAGCGTGTCGGGGCGCCCGCGCGGATAGTCGAGATTGACGCCGAGGCGCGCGACCGCGGTTCCGCGCGTTCCCTCGACCCGCAGATGCGAGGCGTCGTGGGACTCGGGCGCGATGTGGTGGTGATACGTCGTCACGACCGCACGCCGCGGCGCACCATGCGACTCGAAGGCCAGGATCGTCGTGCTGCGCGCGTCCGCGATCTCGCGCGCGGCCGGATGCGGCGCCGCCCACGACCAGACGCGCGTCGGTTCGCCGAGAAGCGCCCGGCAGAGATCGAGGTAGTGGATCGAATGCATGAGGATCTCCATCCTCGGCATTCCCGCGAGAAACGGCCAGGTGTCCCACGGCATGCTGCACACGACGCGCAGCTCGACGTCGACGATCTCGCCGATCGCACCGGATGCGAGCAGCGCCCGCAGTACGCGCACCACCGGCGCGTGGCGCAGCTGGAAGTTGACGGCACCGCGGATCCCGCGTCTCGCGAGCGCGTCCCGCAGCTCCGTCGCTTCCGCGAGCGTCCTGCCGAAGGGCTTCTGGATCAGCACGGTCGAGCCCGCGGGCAGCGCATCGATCGTGCGCGCGAGTGCCTGCGGTGGAAGCGCGATGTCGAGGATGCCGCTCGCGGCGGAAGTGGCATCGAGCAGCTCCGCGAGGCTCGCGAACGCGCGCGCGCCGGGCACCGTGGCGGCCAGCGCCTCGGCGCGGGTGCGGTCGAGGTCGACGAAGCCGCCGATCGGGATGCCCGCGCCGCGATAGGCCGGCACGTGCGCATCGCGCACGATCGCTCCGGCACCGAGGAAGAAGATCGGCCTGCTCTCGGGGATCACGCGGCCCAAGATAGCGGATCGCTTTCAACGATCAGGCCGCGCGCGCGGTCCGGAGGGTTCGCGGCGAGGTCGCACGCGCGCCCAGCCGATGCGTTCGCGACCGTGGCGTCAGCGCCGTCGACGGCGGAAAGCGCCCGCGATCGCCAGCAGGGCCGCGGCACCGGGCGACGGAAGTCCGTACGCGCCTTCGATGCCGACGCCGCCGCCCTGAAGTCCGGGCGGGAGCAAGGTGGAACCCCGGCCGAATTCGGGACAACGGAGCGCGGCTCATCCTTGCGGCCGACCCAAGCCG
>JAJTGL010000056.1 GCA_021297795.1 Planctomycetaceae bacterium | reverse complement strand
GAACTTGAGACCGAGCAGCGCGCCCGCGATGAACGCCGAGGTCACCGCGAGGAACGGATGCGACACGATGCCGCCCTCGGCGAACTCGGCGGCGGCGCGTCCGCGCTCCTGCGCCGCGCGCGCGGCCTCGCCCACGCCGGTGCGCGCGGCGCGCACGGCGTCGGACCCGAGATCGGCGATGTCGCTGCGCAGCTGGCGCAGGTCGGCCTTGATCCTGTCGAGCTCGCGTTCGAGGCTGCCGACCTCGGTGGAGAATCCGTCGCCCGTGTAGCCGGTCGTGCGTTCAGCTTGACGTTGCATGTCGCTTCCTTTCGTGTTGCGCGGTCGTGCCGCGCGCGTGCACCGCGCGTCTGCTCGCCACGAGGCGGGCCGCTTCTCCGCGCGGAAGGCGATCAAAGCGCCGAGGAACCGCGCCCGACAGCGGGAACCTTGCGCGAACACGCGCGCGCCGTGCCCGGCGGGGGCGCGGATCGCGGAAGAGTGCGCGACGCCTTCCGCCATCGCGCGACATTCCATGCGCGCGTCGCCCCGCACATTTTCGTGCGTGGGTGTCTCGGGAGGGGTGATTCGAATCGCGCGTCGACGCATCGAGCGCGGAGGAGGAAGCATGGCCGGCACGTTGAAACCCTGGCAGTCCACGTCGCGCGCGAACGCAGACCGAGATGGTGCCGTCGATATCGTGATCGTCCCGATCGACTTTTCCGAGCCGTCGTTGGCCGCGCTCGGCCTCGCCGAGTCGCTCGTGGCTTCGTCCGCGCGACGCATGCGGCTGCTGCACGCCGTGCCGCCGTCGCCGCTCGAGGAGATCTCTGGCGCGCAGCAGTCGCTCGTCGATGTGGCGTACGCCAGGCTCGAGGAGCTCGCGTCGCCGATTCGCCGCCGCGGCGTGCTCGTCGACTGCATGGCGACCGTCGCCACACCCATCGATCTCATCGAGCAGGCCGTGCGCGCGGTCGAGACGGAGGGCGAACGCACGCTCGTCGCGATGGGGGATCACGGGCAGTCGGCGCTGCGGCGCGCGATCCTCGGGAGCGTGGCCGACGCGGTGCTGCGGCGCATCGAGGTGCCGGTCGTGATCGCGCACGCGGGCGAATCGCCGTCGGAGCGCATGCAGGTCGTCGTCGCCTACGGCTTCGACCGGGAGAGCGACGAGGCGGTCGGCGTCTTCCTCGGGCTCTTCGGTTGCCGTGCGGCGTCGATCGATGTCGAGGTGGTGCACGCGCTGCCCGAACTCGACTGGACGGAGGGCACCGACGCGCCGCTCCTCCGGTCCGCCTTCGCCGACGAGGTCGAGCGACGGCGGGGAACGGAGGTCGCCGACGTCGTCGAGCGGCTGCGCGCGCGGGGCTTCGACGCCCGGAGTTCCGTCGTGCGCGGCGATCCGGCCCGCGCGGTGCTCGTGCGCGCGGGTGCGCGGCATGCCGATCTCATCGTCGCGGGCCGACGGCACCGACGCGTGCTCGAGCGCATCCTGCTCGGCAGCACCGCGGAGGGCATCGTGCATCGCGCCCGCTGCGCCGTGCTCACGGCCGGCCTCCGTCGCGTCGCGACGCCCGCGACGAGGGCCGTGATCGTGACATGAGCGATCGCGGAACCATTCCCGTGGAGCGCGCGACGAAGCGGGCCAAGATTGATGTGTTCCGGGCGACGCGTTCGGACGAAGCAACGCAAGCAAAGGAGGGCACGATGCCGACGGTGACGATGAAGAGCGACGCGCAGATCAAGAGCGACGTCATCAGCGAATTGAAGTGGGATTCGCGCGTGAACGAGACCGAGGTGGGCGTCCAGGTGCGCGACGGCATCGTCACGCTCGTGGGCACGGTCGATGTCTATGCGAAGAAGATCGCGGCGCGCGAGGCGGCGCATCGGGTGATGGGGGTGCTCGATGTCGTCGACGAGATGCAGGTGAAGGTGGCCGGCATCGGCGCCCGCACCGACACCGAGATCGCTCGCGCGGTGCGCGAGGCGCTCGAGTGGGATGCGTTCGTTCCCGACAAGGACATCCGTTCGACCGTCTCGATGGGCATCGTGACCCTCGAGGGTGCGGTGTCGACGTGGGCGCAGCGGTCGGACGCCGAGCGCGCGGTGCGCGGCCTCACGGGCGTCCGTGGCGTGATCAACCAGGTCACGATCACCACGAAGCCGCTCGATCCGCTGAAGATCAAGAACGACATCGAGGAGGCGCTCCAGCGCCAGGCCGAGCGCGAGGCTCGGCGCATCGCGATCAGCGTGAAGGACGGCGTGGTCACCCTCACCGGCCGGATCCGCTCGTGGACGGAGAAGAACGCGGTCGACCGCGTGGTCGGGTTTGCGCCGGGCGTGCGCCGCGTCGACGACCGCCTCACGGTCGATCCGTACGAGTGATCGTGCGGTCGCTCGGAAAGAGGCCATGCACAACTGGGGGAGCGAGTACGCCGGCGTCGGCGCGCGCTGCGGATGGTCCGCAGCCGTCTCGACGCCGGCGAACGCGGGCTGACGGGGGCGATGTGGCATCGCCCGCGGCAGCCTGCGGTCGGCAGTCTGGGTCATGGCAATCATGGCAATCAAGGCAATCAGGGCATTCAAGGCATTCAAGGCATTCAAGCAATTCACGGCGCAACGAAAGCGCAACGAAAGGAAGATCGATGAACCTGTCTCTCTGGAACCGTCATCCCCTGCTCGAGGAGTTCGTCCGCACGCGCGACGAGCTCGATCGCAACCTCGGTCGATTCTTCGGAAACACCCTCGGAAGCACCTTCGGCGCTCCCTTCGCCTCCGGCATGGGGCCGTTCGCCGGCTTCGGTCCGCTCTCGACCGCCGCGCGGTCGGAGGGATTCCCGCTCCTCTCGCGTCTCGAGAACCTCGCGCCGATCGCGCGACTCGAGGGGTTCGCCCCGCCGGTCGACATCGGAGAGACCGACGACGAGGTGACCGTGCGCGTGGAGGTCCCGGGCGTCTCGCCGCGCGACCTCGACGTCACGATCGAGGGCAACAACCTCAGCATCTCGGGCAAGAAGGACGAGAAGGAGGAGTTCGAGGGTGAGAACACCTACCGCTGCGAGCGTCGCTTCGGCGCGTTCCGCCGCATGGTCGAGCTGCCCGAGTCGATCGACCCCGATCGCGTGAACGCCGACTTCGCCGATGGTGTCGTCACCATCCGCATCAACAAGAAGCCCGGCCTGCGCGCGCGTCGCGTCGAGGTCAAGCCGACCGCGCGCCGCGTGACCGTTCCGGGTTGAGTGCGGCGCGGAACTCGGGATCTGCACGGGGACATCCCCGGAAAGGAAGAAACATGACCGTCACGATCGCATCCCAACCGATGCACTCGCTGCGCGACCTCCTGGTCGTCCAGCTCAACGAGCTCTACGCCTCCGAGGTGCACTCGGAGTCGGTGCTTCCGAAGCTCGCCGACGCGGCCGCGTCGTCGAAGCTCTCGGAGGCGATCCGCGGGCACCTCGCGGAGACCAAGGTGCACATCTCGCGGCTCGACCGTGTGTTCGGCGAGATCGGCAGCAAGCCGAAGAAGACCGAGACGCACGGAGCGAAGGGGATCCTCGACGACTGCACCGCCACGGCGACGAAGTCGAGGATGGATCCGCAGGTGCGCGACGCCGCGATCATCGCGGTCGTCCAGCGCCTCGAGCACGACGAGATCGCCGGGTATGGCTGCGCGCGTACCTGGACGAACCTGCTCGGCCACCAGACGGCCGCGTCGGAGCTGATGAAGACGCTCACCGAGGAGCGGCGCTTCGACGAGATGCTCTCGCGGCTTGCCGAGACGCTCAACAAGAGCGCGCTCGAGCCGGCGACCGCAGGGTCGCGCTGAGCGCTGGGCAGTACGTCTGGAAGGGGACTCATGCGCACGCGCCGGCGGGACTTCCCGCCGGCGCGTGTGTTTTTGACAGAGCCGGTCGAGCGGCGATCGAACAGTCTTCGGAAGTCCGGTTCGTCCGCCTGCGTCGGATGCGTGTGCCCGCAGACGAAGTCTGCGGAACGCTCGACGCGGAAGTCGATCGGCTCGACCCAGGACGTCGCTGGTTCCGCAGACGTGGTTCGAGCGCCGGCCGCTGCGGCGGCGCGCTCTGCCGGCGACGATGCCCCGGCGCTTCGCCTCCGGCGAAGCGCACACGGGACGATCGACGGCGGAAAGGGCCTCCGCCGTTCAAAGCCCGAACGGATAGGTGTCGGGAACGGTGTCCTTGATCGGTACTTCCGCACCCGCCGGACGTCCCGCGGGGGACGACGCCTCGACAAACGACGCCGGAAGCTCCGCGGGCTCGATGGCCTTCGTCTCGTCGATCCAGATGTACTCGTCGAACTGCGCCGGCAGCGTCGCCTCGAAGTAGTGGCTGACGAGTTCCGTCTCGGGCCGGTAGACGACTCCGATCGCGCGCTCGAGCCGCGCGTGCATGAGTTCCCGTCGGACGGCGGGCGCGTGCGGCGCGCGCAGCGGTAGGAAGAACGCCTTCGAGGGCGAAGGCAGCAGTCGGCACGCCTCATGCATGAGTCGCTCGTAGCTGTCCTCGTGCGCGGGCCGCACCGTCTTCACCTCCATCGGTGCGTCCCAGTTCGATGCGGCCGCGACCGTGCCGCGGTCGGTGCCGAAACCGATCAGATACGCCTGGTTTCCGAATCGCTCGCGCACGAGCTGTCCGATGTTGAACTCGCCGTGCGTGCCCATCTCGGTCGCGGAGGCGTTGCCCACGTGCGAATTGTGCGCCCAGACGACCGCGCGTGCGTCGGGACCGCGGTGCTCGAGGAGGGCGAGAAGCGTCTCGAACATGTGTCGGTCGCGCAGGTTCCACGACTCGCGGCTGCTCCGGTACATGGCTCGGTAGTACTTCTCCGCCTCGCTCACCACGGTCGCCGCCCGCGCGGCATCGAAGAAGGCGTCGGCGTCGTCGCGCGAGTAGCGAAGTCGTTCCTCGAGAAGCAGCTTGAGCGTCGAGATCGCCTCGGTCTCGCACGTGGCGGCGAGGCCCGCCGTCACCGCGCGGGCCCAGGTCACCGGGTCGCGCTCCCACGGCGTGAAGCACGCGTAACGCTCGCGCGCCTGCTCGGCGGCGAACGGATCCACGCGCGCGAGGTAGTCGATGACGGCGCCGATCGAGTTGTTGAGGCCGTAGACATCGAGTCCGTGCAGGCTCGTCTTCGCGGCAGGCTCGAGCGTCTCGTTCCGACGCGCGAGCCACCCGATGAACTCGCACATCTCGCGGTTGCGCCACATCCAGGTGGGGAATCGCGAGAACATCGCTTCCCGGAGGGCGCTTGCCGGGCGCTTGCGGATCATGCGGTCGATCGCCGCCGTGTCGGGCCAGTCCGCCTCGATCGCGACCACGCGGAAGCCCGCGCGCGCGACGAGCGCGGAGGTGATCCGCGCGCGGAGGCGGTAGAACTCGCTCGTGCCGTGCGTCGACTCGCCGATGAGGACGATGCGCGCGTGTCCGATGCGCGCGACCAACGCGTCGAGCGGCGCACGCTCGATGCTCTCGAACGGCTCGCATCCATCGGCGATCGTGCGTGCCGCGGCCTGTCGGTCGTGGTGGCCGATGCGGACGGCGGGTGCGGCACGATGGGTACCGACATGCGCGCCGCCGGCGGCCCAGCCCTCGGTACCGATCAATGGAACGAACTGGACATGCCCGAGCGAACGCCGGTCGTACCGGTGTTCGCCGGTCCGCTCGATCACGAGCAGTTCCTGCGAGCGGACATCGTGCCCGACCGGGATCACGAGCCTGCCACCCTCCGCGAGTTGCGCGAGAAGCGTGGGGGGCACCTCGGGTGCACCCGCCGACACGATGATCGCATCGAAGGGCGCCTTGTCGGGTGCGCCGAGCGTGCCGTCGCCCTGTCGGACGGTGACGTTCGAGCGACCGACCGCCTCGACGCGCGCCGCCGCGAGCGCGGCGAGCGATGCATGCCGTTCGATCGCGATCGCCTCCTTGGCAAGTCCCCCGAGCAACGCCGCCACGTAGCCGCTGCCGGCGCCGACCTCGAGCACCCGATCGGTGGGCTTGATGCGCGCGGCCTCCAGCATGAGGCCGACGATGTACGGCTGCGAGATCGTCTGGCCCTCCTCGATCGGAAGCGGCGCATCCTCGTAGGCGAGGTCGGCGATCCGCGACGGGACGAACCGCTCGCGCGGGAGTGCGCGCATCGCATCCAGCACGCGTTGATCGGCGATGCCGCGCGCGCGAATCTGCTGCTCGACCATCGATCGTCGTGCGTCGAGGACCGCGGTCATCGGATCACCTCCGTGCGCGGAGCCGCGACGCGTGCCTCGGCGCGCATCATCTGGGCGAGGAGGCGCACCGTCGGATGGGCCGCGAGCTCGTTCACGCGCAGGCCGGTGAACTCGCCACGGTAGAGGGCGACGCCGTCGCCGATCGGGCCGAGCGCGTCGCGCAGCAGTCCGAGGAAACGCGGGGCCGCGAAGGCGGCGAAGGGTTCGTCGGGTGACCGTCGTTGCGCCTCGTGAAGCCAATCCGCCACCATGCGTGCGAAGCGACGCGCCATCTCCTCGGGCTCATGTCCGCCGGAGGCCGGCCGCTGCACGGCGCTCGCGCTCGGGCCGCGGCCAAGCGCGTCCGGACGGCGCTGCTCGTGGAAGTGCTCCCACGGCGTGTGCAGCGTGTCCCGGCGCGTGAGATGCAGACGTCCGCGGGCATCGAGCGTGCCCGAGTAGAGCGAGGCATGCCGCGCGTCGGTGGTGGCGATATGAAGTGGGACGGCACCGGGCTCGAGGCGCCGGGAAGCACCACCGGCGGCGGTCACGGCGTCTTCCCACGCATGCCGCGCGGGCGTGTCCGATGCGATTGGGGCTGCGAGCGCGCTCTTGATCTGGATCTGCGTCGGTTCCATGTCGCGTGTTCCTCCCGGGGACTTGCGTCGTCTCCATGTCGTTCGGTCTTCCGGCGTGCGTCCCGCCGTCACGTCGTGTCGGTCGTGTCGCGTCGATGCGGTCATCCCGGAACACTTGTCCTTTGTCCGGGTTTCCCTGCGTGCGGTTCGAGTCCGCGGCCTGTGGACGCGACCTCCAGCTCGAGGCCGACGCTGGATTGCGCCTCTCGTTCGAGAAGACTCGCCAGGTGCGCCGCCGCCTCGAGTCGATTCAACACCGCGTTTCCACCGCAGCGGCGCGCGATTTCACGGGCAAGAGCCTCGACCAGGAACTCGGTCGCATCGAACGCGTGGCTCGGATCGCGCAGGGGTCGGATGACAAGCGGTCGGGCACTCGACCGAGCTGCCGGTGCCGCGGTGAGGGTGAGGCCATGATCCATGAACTCATCATTCGCCGCGACCGTCGGAAGAAAATGCGGACTTGTCCGCGAATCGGCCGGATGGGTGTCACTGCAAACGTAGGGGAAAGTTCCTGCCATTGAATGTTGGACAACGGATGGATCTCTCCGTATCTTGGCACCCATGTCGATTCCCTCGACCATGGTGTGGAACGGACCCGCAGCGATCGCGCTGCGCGGAATCGCTGCAAACACGCCGAAAGGCAGCGCGCCGACGATGCTCGCCGCGACGGAATCGGGGCCGCTCGACGATTCGCGCGTCCTCAGGGTCGACCGCGCGCTCGTCGAGGAGCTGATCTCGGCCGATCATCTGCTCGGCGACGAGGAGTATCTGCGCGTCGCGGTCGACATCGGCTGCAGGAACCTCGGTGCGGGTGGGGCGGTTGCGGAGCTGCACCCGCCGAGTGAACTCGGAGAGCCCATCGTCATCGCCCATCGCGTCGACGAGGGCATTGCGCGGGCGCTGCTCAGCATCGCTGGCGAACGATCGGAACAGCTCCAGGATGCGTGCGGATGCATCGTTCGTCTCGATGAATTCGTGGATCTCGACGGCACGCTCCTTCTCGACTCGCTCCGGTGCGCGGGGGCGACCGCCGTCGCGGTGTTTCCGGTGCTGCGTGGTGCAAGCGAGTCGATCGGCGTCGTCTACTTCCTCTTCACCGGGGATCGTGTGCCCGACGAACCGACCCGGGCCTCGACGGCGTGCCTCATCCGGCGCGTGTCGCTCACCCTCGAGCGCAACTGGATCGCTCGGCGCGCGGAGGCGACCGTCGCGCACATGCAGGCGGTGCTCGATGGGGCGTTCGACGCGATCCTCACGATCGATCGCGACGGGATGATCGTGTCGGCGAATCGCACGACGCAGCGAAAGTTCGGTCATCCCGTGGATGCCCTGACCGGACTTCCGCTCTCCTGCCTCATCCCCGAGCTCGGCGATCGAACGGCGATGAAGGCGGCGCACCGCGACGCACCGTGGATCGCCGAGCGCGACGGGATTCTCCGCGAGACCGAGGCCGTTCGCCGCGACGGCACGAGATTTCCGATCGAGTGCTCGATGAGCCCCGTGGTGTCGGGCGGCTTCCGGACGCTCATCATCCGCGACATCTCGAAGCGGCGGGAGGCCGAGGCGCGTCTTCGCGAGGCGGATCGGCTTTCGATGCTCGGGACCCTCGCCGCCGGCCTCGGTCACGACATGAACAACGTGTTGCTGCCGATTCGCGCGCATCTCAACGCGCTCGAGGGCGGCATCGCGCGTGGCACCGCCGACGACCCGCGTGCGTCCGCTCGCAGCCGGCGCAGCCATGTCGCCGAGATCCGCGGCGGTGTCTCGTACCTTCAGCATCTCGCCGACTCTCTCCACTTCCTTGCGCTCGACCCCGATGCCAGCCTCGATGTCGGCACCACCGATCTCGATGCGTGGTGGCGGCAGGTCGGACCGCTGCTCTCGAAGGCCGTGCACCGCGTGGCGACGCTCGAGGTCGAGATCGAGGAAGGGCTTCCCCCGGTCGCGGTCCCCGGCCACGCGCTGACGCGCGCGATGCTCAATCTGCTCGTGAATGCGCGTGATGCGATGCCCGCGGCGCGGCCGCACCAACTCTGCCGCGTGCGCATCGTCGCTCGCCGAAGCGAGGATCCCACCGAACTCTCCATCGAGGTCATCGACAACGGCGTGGGAATGTCGCCGGAGGTGCAGCGTCGCGCGCTCGAGATGTTCTACACGACGAAGACACGCGGGCTTGGCACCGGACTCGGGCTGTCGCTTGTCCAGGGTGTGGTCGACCGCGCGGGTGGACGGCTCGAGATGACGTCGGCCGAGGGGGCGGGCACGACGATGCGCATGCGGCTTCCGACCGCTGCGGAGACATCCTGCAGCCTTGCATCCCGCGCCTACGTCGAGGGTTTCGACGGCCGGACCGTGGGGTTCCTTCGCATCGTGCTCGCTCGGCACGGCTTCGAGGTCGTGCGTGGCACGCCCGCCGGTCGCTGCGAGGTCTGCATCGTCGGCGGCTCGACGCTCGACGCACGATTGCTCGCGCAGTGGGCACGGGACATTCCGTCGGATCGCATCATCGTGATCGGTGATCCCCCGTCGGTGGCGGCCGCCGAGATCGAGCGGCTTGGCGTGACGGTCCTGCGCGACGCGGCCGACCTCGGGGCGGTTGAGGCCGCGCTCGAGCGGGCGGTCGGGTCACTCGGCCCCGCGGCGGCCCGTCCGGTGCAGTCGGAGCCGAAGTCGGTCGGAGCGACCGGTGGCGTGGATCACCTCGCATCCAGTTCTCTCTTCCCCTGAGTTTTCCGCGGAACGATCGGGTTCGTGCCGCGCATGCACATCGGATCAGGCCGCCCGGGGGCGGCCCAATGAAAGAAGGGACAGTTTCATGTACGAATTCTCGAGCAACTCGGCCGTGCCTGCAGGAGCAACTCTCGAGCCGCCGACGACGGCCGAATCGACGACCCGCGTGATCGCGCGTCGTCGCACGGCCGATGCGCCACCCTCACCGAGCCTTGCGCGCGACGCTTCCAAGGCGCCGGTGCGCGTCCTCTGCGTCGACGACCATGTGGTGCTCGTCGAGGGATTGAAGGCGCAGTTCGGCATCGACGGACAGTTGCGCTGCGTGGCGAGCCTCGACAGCGCGGAGCACGCGATCGACGCCGTGGTCGAGCATCGCCCCGATGTCGTCGTCTTCGACATCGAGATGCCCGGGCCGGACGTCTTCGAGATCGCGGACCGCCTGCACCATCTGCATCCCGACGTCCGGTTCGTATTCCTGAGCGCGCATATCCGCGATGGCTTCCTCGCATCGGCCTACCGCGTTGGAGCTTCGGGCTACTTCGCGAAGGGCGACGACCTCGAGGAGATCGTCGACGGACTCAAGCGCGTGGCGCGCTGCGCCGAGGGCACGTTCGTGATGGGTTCGAAGGTGCGCGCGCGCTGCCAGCAGCCGAAGGCGCGCGGCACGCGGCTTGCGATGCCCGGGCAGCGGAGTGCGGCCGCAACCGGTGCTCCGGCCACGTTGCTCGACTCGCTCACGCAGCGCGAGCTCGAGGTGCTGCGGCTGATCGGAAAGGGCATGTCGCGCGGCGAGATCGGCGAGGAGCTCGCGCGCAGCCCGAAGACGGTCGATGGCCACCAGGAGCGCATCCTCAAGAAGCTGCGCATGGAGACGCGCGCCGAGCTCATGCGCTTCGCGATCCGCGAGGGACTTGCGCAGGCTTGATCCGGCGTCGGGAAACCTCCGCAGGAAAGAGACACCGATCGACCGCGGGTGGCCCGGAGGGGGCTGCCCGCGGTTGTCTTTCGGGATCGCCTGCGTAGCGTCATCGCACCTGCATCCGACCGAGGCACAGGCTCCGCTCCGCGCGTCGCGCGGGGTGCCGTGCGGGTTGATCGGCGCAGCAACGCGGCAGAGCCGCAGAACGGAGCGAGGGATGAGGAACACTTGGTTGGCGGTGGCGGCGGGCGCGGCGTGCGTGGCGCTTGCAGCGGGCGCGCAGGATGCGAAGCGCGACGAGGCGAAGAAGCGCGAGGAGGGGGTCGCCGTGCGTGGCGTCCACCCGCCGAAGCACGACATGACCCAGATCGATGCGGTGCCGGAGGCCTGCTGGGCCGAGGTCCGCACGCAGCACGTGTACTTCGCGCACGGTCCGGTTGGCGGGGACGTCCTGAAGGGCGTGAACGCGATCCTCGAGGAACGGCCCGAGATCGCGTGGAAGATCGTGCCGTACGGCGAGACCGGTGACGCGGCGGCGCCGACGGCCGGCGGAGGCGCGAAGAACGCCACGCCGCCCACGAAGGAGGGGGAGCGTTCGACGAGCACCGTCTTCGCCGCGCCCTCGATCGTCGAGGGGCCGGCGGGCGCCGACGGCGATCCCAAGGCGAAGATCGATCGATTCGTGTCGAGGCTTCGTTCGAAGGAAGGCGCGCAGGTCGAGGTGGCGACGCTCCTCCTCTCGACCGGCGACATCGTGCGCGGAACCGATGTCGAGGCGCTCGCGCGGCACTACTTCGATGCGATGAAGTCTCTCTCGGGAGAACGCCCGACGCTGCGCGTCCTGCACTGCACCGTGCCGCTCGACTTTCCCGACAGCGGCATGCGCGCGAAGTTGCGCAAGATGACCGGGCGCGGATTCGACCATGCGAACGCGCTCCGTGGGCGATTCAACGATCTCCTGCGCGCCGAGTACGGCCGCGACCGGATCATCGACATCGCGCACGCGATGAGCGAGAGGGCCGATGGGACGCACTGCACCGTGCGTGTCGGCGCGGTGCGCTGGTCGGCGCTCGCGCCCGAGCACGCCGACGACGACGGCAATCTCAACGTCGAGGGCCGTTGCGCGCTCGGCTGCGAGTTCATGCTGTCGCTCGTCCGCCCGTGCGAGGCTGCCCGCGCGCCCAAGGAGCCCGAGGTGACGGTCGTGCCCGGATCCGGTGGGGCCGACTGACGCGGCAGTCGCGGCGAACGGACGTGAACCAATCGACGCATCGCGCGCGGCGCACATCCCTCGGGATGTGCGCCGCGTTGTCTTGGTCGCGCACATCGATCGCGCATGCATCCCCGTGGAGCGTTCGGACGTGCATCTCTAGCGTTGGCACCCGTCGCGTTCGCGGCGGCGTGCGCGCGAAGTCCCGGATCCGCGCACGCATCGCACGTCACCGGGTTGGGAGAACGACCGATGCGGACATCCGTGACAATCATCCTTCCCGCGGCGCTGCTTGCCGCGCCTGCAGCCTTCGCCGGTGGCCCCGAGCCCTCGACGCCCTGGCGTGCGATCGCCACGAATCGCGATCTGATCCCGGGAACGGACGTCGCCTTCTCGAGCTTCAACCAGCCCTCGGTGAACCACCATGGCGTGGTGGTCTTCCGCGCGCGCGGTCGAGGCCCCGGCGAACCCGTGAGCGGCATCTTCATGCGCCGGATCGGCGCGGCGGGCCAGCCGATCGAGCCGGTGGCGCTGCGCGGGATGCCGGTTCCGCAGCCGAACAACACGACGCTCCCGCCGGATGGCGGCGATCCGGTGGGTTTCAACGAGTTTCCGTCGATCCCGCGCATCGATGCGGGCAGCGAGGTCGTCGCGACGCGCGGCATGCACGGCCCCGTATGGACGTATCCGCTCGAGGATGGCTCCGAGACGCGGATCGGCACCGCCGGCATCTATGTCTACGACCATGGCGAGCTCGTCTCGTCGATCAATCTGCTTGGCGCGGTGCTCGACCCGAAGACGGGTGAGCCCGTCTTCCCGGAGCAGTCGGTGCCCGGCATCGATGTTCCGGCCCGCTTCGACCAGTTCCCGGGTTCGCCCGCGGTCGATGGCCACATGGTCGTGACCAAGGCGAACTTCACCGATCCGACCGACACGCTTGCGAAGACCGGCATCTTCTTCCGCGACCTGCACGCGCCGCTCGGCCCGATCGGGCGAATCGCGTCTTCGGACACGGTGATCCCTGGCCAGCCGGAGGGCGCGAAGGAGCCCGTGCGCTTCGGCTCGACCGCGCCACCGACGGCGGCGGATGGCACCGTGGTCTTCCTCGGCGTCGACAGCGAGGAGTCGCCGACGCTCGGCGGCATCTACGCGGCGCCGTTCGCAAACGACCCGGAGCTCTCGCTGCTCGTCGGCATCGGCGCGCAGGTGCCTGGCGAGGAGTCCGGCGTCGGCTTCACCCGGCTCGGCGAGGGCCTCTCGTTCGACGGACGCTGGATCGCGTTCTGGGGTGCGTGGGGCAGCGAGATGCGCGAGATCTTCCTGCCGTGCCCTGAGGACGGCAACCCCGACGTCATCGCGTGGTGCCACAAGCTCCATCCCGAAGGCAACACCGTGCTCGTGCCCGCGGCGCAGGGCATGTTCGTCCATGACACGCAGACCGGCGTCACGACGCGCATCGCGCGTACGGGCTCCGATGCGGGCGACTTCACCGACTTCGTGTACTGGGGTTTCAGCGGACGTGCGCCGGGCGCGGGCGGTGGCGGAGAGGGCGAGGGCGGTGGCGAGGGTGAGGGCGGTCTTGCGGAGGACGAAGAGGGCGAACTCGCCCGCTGGCGCAGCGCGAGTTTCGTCGCGGTGGGCAGCGATCGCGACCAAGGCGGCGACGGACAGGGCTTCCGCGTGGTGTTCAAGGCGCGCGTGGGCGAGACCGACGGCATCTACTCCGCGTTCGGGCCGAACGATGTCGCCGTCGGCGAGCTGGTACGCGTCGGCATGCCCGCCTCGCTGTTCGACGCGGCGGCGTCGGCCGATACCGTGGTCACCTCGGTCGCGGTCGAGCGCGAGGCGATCCGCGATGGCTGGGTCGTGGTCGGTCTCTCGACCGAGGACACGGTCACGAAGGAAGGCGGTGCGGGTATCTATGCGCTCGGTTCCAACGTCGCCGGCAACGACGCCAACGGGGACGGTCGCGGCGACATCCTCTGGGCGCATCGCGGCAACGGGCTGCTGAACATCTGGGCGATGCACGGTCTTGCCCGCGAGAGCGGCGGCATGCTCTCGATGCTCGCGCCCGAGGGTGAAGCCATCCAGACGACGGCGGATCTCGACGGCGACCGCCATCCCGACCTCCTCTGGCGAAACACGCACAACGGCGCTTTCTCGGTCTGGTTCCTTGAGGGGCTCACCGTGCGCGGTTCCGACGCAGTCTCGGGCCCGATCGGATCGCGCTGGTCACTCGTCGCGGCCACCGATCTCGACGACGATGGACGTGACGATCTCGTGTTCCGCAACGCGGTGACCGGAGCCGTGCACGCGTGGATCATGGCGGGCGCGGATCGCATCGAGCGCGGCTTGGTCGGTTCGTCGGCGGGATCGACGTTCCTTGGTGCGGGCGACCTCGATGGCGATGGCACGTCGGAACTTCTCTGGCGCAACGAGGATGGTTTCGTCGAGGCGTGGTTCATGCAGGGGCTCGTCGTGCGCGATGTGGCGCAGGTGGAGACGCCGAACCCGATCGGCACGGCGTGGTCGGTTGAAGCGGTCACCGATCTCGACGGCGACCTCCGCGACGACATCGTCTGGAGGCACGCGACGCGCGGAGACGTCGCTGCGTGGCTGATGTGGGGTGCGACGCGCCGCGGGAGCGGCACGATCGCCGCGGGTATCGGCTCGAAGTGGCAGATCATCGATGCGATCGACCTGGATGGCGATGGTCGCGGCGACATTGTGTGGCGCAACAGCCAGACGGGCGACGTGTCCGGGTGGCTCATGACGGGACTCACCCGGGCTTCGAGCGGATTCATCCGCAACGCGCCCACGACGTGGGTCAACGTTCGGTAGCCCGAGCGTTCCGGAACATCGGCCCCGGTCGTTGTTCCCTCCTTCGGCGAGGCGGGGCGGGTGCGCGTGGCGCATCCGTCCCGCCCGGGCCGGAGGCATCGCCGGGTTCGAGGTCGCCCCGGCGGTGGAGTCGAGTCTTCGACTGCCGTCGCGAACGCGAGCGAATGTCCCTCGGGACGGGAAACTCACCTGAAATGCAGTCACGCCCGCAGCGAGGCGGGCGGTATAGTCACGGCCCGGGTCCAGACGGCGCTTCGGCGTCGGGGTGGTCCGGCGACCTCGATTCCGGTTTTCACCTCCCTCACGCACTGTTCGCCGCATGCCAGCCGAAGTTCGAATCCCCGCCGCCGTCGATCGGCTCCCCAGGACGGTGAAGCAGTGTGCGATGGGCGCGTGGGATGCGCTCGTCGCCGCGATCGCGCTCGCGATCGCGGTCGCGCTTCGTCTGGAGACGCTCGATCCATTCGTCCAGCTCGACTGGTACCAGTTGACGCTGTTCGCGGTGGTCGTGCCTCCGATCTTCCGCTGGTGCGGCCTCTACCGCGAGATCACCCGCTACATCGGTCCGCGCTACGTGTATCTCCTCGCGAAGGGCACGCTTGCCTCGTGCATCCTCTTCGCGGTGCTGCTCTTCCTCAGCGCCGAGCGCGGGGGCAGCCTCCCGCGCGCCGCGATCCCGGTCGCGGGCATGCTCCTCTTCGGAGGAGCCGGCGCGATGCGTCTCCTCGTGAGGCAGCTCATGACGCGTGCCTCCATCAAGCCGAGGCGCGTTGCGATCTACGGCGCGGGGGATGTCGGCGCCGGTCTCGCGGCGGCGCTCGGGCAGGACAGGGCGTCGACGGTGGTGGCGATGCTCGACGACGACGCCGCGCTCGTCGGGCGCACGATCCGGGGAGTGCGCGTCCACGACACGCAGCGCATGGAGGCCCTGTTCGCGGAGCTCGGCGTCGAGGCGCTGCTGGTCGCGCTCGCGCCGAGCGCGCGCGAGCGCCGTCGCGCCGTGCTCGAGCGCGCGGCGGCGATGGGAGTGCGCGTCCTGTCCGTGCCGACGATCGCCGAGATCGCGGATGGACGCGTGCGCGTCGATCAGCTCCGGTCGATCGCGATCGAGGATCTCCTCGGCCGCGCGTCGGTGCCGCCCGATCCGAATCTCCTCGCGCGCAACGTCCGCGGCAAGTGCGTGCTCGTCACGGGTGCAGGCGGTTCGATCGGGAGCGAGCTCTGTCGCCAGGTGCTCGCGCTGTCGCCGCGCGAGCTGGTGCTCGTCGACAACAGCGAGTTCAACCTGTTCCAGATCGACGCCGAACTTGCGCGACTTGCGCAGCTCTCGGCGCCCGGAAGCGCGCGTCCCGCCGTCCGGCGCTACCTCGCGAGCGTCACCGACGCGGTCCGCATGGACCGCATCCTCGCCGCGCACCGCCCGGAGACGATCTACCACGCGGCGGCGTACAAGCATGTTCCCATCGTCGAGGACAACGAGCCCGAGGGCGCCGAGGTCAACGTGCTCGGCACCTACCGCGTCGCGGAGGCCGCGCTGCGTCACGGCGTCCGCGACTTCGTGCTGGTGTCGACCGACAAGGCCGTCCGTCCGACCAGCGTGATGGGGGCGACGAAGCGCCTCGCCGAGATCGTGCTCCAGTCGATGCAGGATCGATTCGGCCCCGACCGAGGCATGCGTTTCACCATGGTCCGCTTCGGCAACGTGCTGGCATCGAGCGGAAGCGTGGTCCCGATCTTCGAGCGGCAGATCGCGCAGGGGGGGCCCGTCACGGTCACCCACCCCGAGGTCACGCGCTACTTCATGACGATCCCGGAGGCCGTGCAGCTCATCCTCCAGGCCGGCGCGCTCGGGAAGGGCGGGGAGGTCTTCGTGCTCGACATGGGCGAGCCCGTGCGCATCGACGACCTCGCGCGCAACATGATCCGCCTGGCGGGTCGCACCGTGCGCGACGCCGGCCACCCCGACGGAGACATCGAGATCGTCTACACCGGGCTTCGGCCGGGTGAGAAGATGTTCGAGGAACTGGTGATCGGTGCGGATCTCGAGCCGACGAATCATGCGGCGATTCTCCGCGCCCGCGAGGGCTTCGACCGCTGGGATCACGTCGAGCAGCAACTCTCGCGCCTCGAGGCGGTGGTGTCGCAGCATGATGCGAAGGGCGTGCGCGCCGTGCTCGCGCAGCCCGCGCGCGAATACCGTCGCGTGGATCAGCCCGGGGCGTGATCGCCCGCGCCCGCAGCCGCTGTCGCGGCCGTGGGAGCCGCGGGAGTCGGCTCGCG
>JAJTGL010000146.1 GCA_021297795.1 Planctomycetaceae bacterium | reverse complement strand
CGTGTTCGGGGGTGAAGCGCCGGGGGTGAAGCGCCGGGGGTGAAAGAAGGAAGGCCCACCGAACGGCGGGCCTTCCTGCGAATGGAGCGTACCGGGATCGAACCGGTAACCTATGCCTTGCAAAGGCATCGCTCTCCCAGTTGAGCTAACGCCCCGACGACGCCGAGTATAGCGACCGCGCGGCGGCGCGGAGGTGCGCTTCGAACGGACCGAGGAGCGGAAAGAACACCGCCCCCGCGCGAGGCGGGGGCGGTGGAACGGACTGGTGGAGCGTGTCGCGCCTGGCGCGTCACTTGTCGGCGGGCTGCGTGGGCTCGCTGCCCGTCGCGGTGGCGGTGCCCGCGTCGCCCGACTTCGGCGTGATCGGCACGATCGAGTTCGGCGTGATCACGTTGAGGCGCAGGCTCTCGTCGTACTTGACGGGGCCCTTCACGCCGACGAGGAGACCGAGCATCGACGAGAGGTCGTACGTGCCGTCCGGAACGATGTACGCGATCGTGTAGCCCGTGCCCGGATCCTGCAGCACGTAGAGAAGCGGCATGCGCTCGCCGGTGTAGAACTTCGACGCGTTGAGGCGGCCGACGTTGTCGTACGGCATGCGGGCGAGCGTGGCGAGCTCGAGATCGGCGACGCCCTTGAAGTTCGCGTCGAGCTTGCGCTTCCGCTCGGCGATCTCGCGGAGGTCCTTCTGGATCGCAAGGTCGATGTCGAGCTTCTTCGCGAGGAACTTCGCGCGCTGGATCTCGCCGGTGGTCGACTTGGGATCCTCGGCGATCGCGAGCACGCGGTCGCGAAGCGCCTCGAACTCGGCGAGTTCGGTGGGCTCGGCGCGCATCGACTTGTACGACGCCTCGAGATCGGCCACGCGGATGCGCTTGACCTTCGCCTCGACGTCGCGCCGCGCGGTGGCGGTGGTGTCAGACGCAGCGGTGTCGGCGGCGTTGCCGGTGTTCGTCTTGTCGGCGACGGTGGTGGTCTCGGTTTCCGCCACGATCACCTGACCGGTCTCGGTGTCGACCTCGACCACGGCATCCTGCTTCGTGACGTCGACGACCTTCTCGCCCGTCTTCGCGTCGGTGCTCGTGCTCGTGCTCGTGCTCGGCGTGTTCGGCGTGGTTGTCGTGGCCTGCTTCGTGAGCGCGGAAGCCTCGATCCAACCCGACGTGCCGTTGCCGAGCGCGATCGCGTAGTAGGTCGTGCCCGCGGTGTCCTTCACCTCTTCAAGCACGTTGGCGCTGCTGCCCGCGAGCAGGTAGCCGATCGCGCGGTAGCTCGCGTCGGGCGCGAAGTCGCGGTCGGCGTTCGGTGCGGCGATCTCGGCGCGCGACGAGATGTTGATCGACTTGCCATCGGCCGAGCGCGTGATGCCTGCCGATGCCTTCACGTATCCGAACCAGCCGTCGAACGCGCTGCCCATGGTGGCGATGCGCACCCAGCCCGGCTCTTCCTGCAGCACGCGCACCGCGGTGCCCGCGGGAATGCTGCCGAAGACGTAGCCGGTCTCGGTGCTCGACGCGCAGCGCACGAGCGCATCGCTCGCAAGCGTCGCGTCGTACGGCGTCTTCGCCGCAGGCGTGGGCGACGACTGCGCGTGCGCGCCATCGGTCGTGAGAAGTGCGGACGGGACGACGACGAGTCCGGCGGCGGTCGACAGGACGAACGCGGCGGACAGAGCGCGCGGCGCGGAGGACATACGGAAGGTCATGGCGCGGAATGTATCGGCTTTCCGGGCGCTTGTGCGTCAAATGCACCCACTTGCGCGGGAGGCGGCCGAACACGCCGCACGACTGCCGCAGGGCCGCCGCCGGATCGCCCGCCGCGGCTACCATCCGCGCCCATGTCGCTTCCGAACTCGAGTGGTTCCGCCGCCGCCTCCGCCCGACGCGCCCCCGGTCGCTCGCGGTTCGCATGCGGTCGGCGGGGAGCCGCCCGGCTCGGACGCTTCGCGCTCGTGAGCGCGGTGCTTGCCGCCGGTGCCGCCGGGGGATGCCGTTCGCCGCTCGCCTCCCATGACTCCGAGCAGCTGCGCGAGCGGATCGACGCGGCGGTCCGGACAAGCGCCACCCGCCAGACCGAGTCGTTGCCCGCGGCGCCCGCCGCGAAGGTGGAGCGCCGGGAGACCGACGTCGACCGGATGCTCGCGGCGCGGCGGCAGGAGCTCGACGCGATCGGTCCGCAGTCCGCCCAACTCGGTTCCACCGTCTCCGGAGTCGTGCCTCTCACCGCCGAGACCCCGCGGCGGGTGGTGCTGTCGCTTCGGGAGGCGGTCGAGTCGGCCGTCCGGAACAATCTCGACGTCGAGACCGCCCGCCTCGAGGAGTCGATCACTGGCCAGGACATCATTCGTGCCGAGGCCGCCTTCGACTGGGTGGTCGGCGCCGGGCTCGGTTGGGAGCGGGTCAACGAGCCGTCGGTCGGGATCCTCTTCCCAGGGTCGACCGATCCGGTGATCCCGAACGTGACCAACCAGCGGAACTGGAGCTTCGACGCCGGGCTCAACAAGGCCCTCGAGTCGGGTGGCTCGGTGAGCCTGAGCGCGCGGACGAGCTACATCGACAACCTCGACAGCAACCTCTACGTGCCCGATCCGGCGTGGCAGAGCGCGGTCGTCCTCGGCGTGACGCAGCCGCTCCTCCGGGGCTTCGGCGAGGATGTCGCGCTTGCACAGGTGCGCCTTGCCCAGAACAACGACAAGGCGGCGCGCGAGGCGGCGCGGGGGCGTCTCCTCGACATCGTCGCCCGCACCGAGCAGGCCTACTGGCAGCTCGTTTCCGCGCGCGCGCGGCTCGTGAGCGCCGAGTGGCTCGTGAAGGTCGGTGAAGAGGTCCGCGACGTCCTCGCGAAGCGTCGCGAGTTCGACGCCACGCTCGCCCAGTACGCAAACGCGGTCGCCACCGTCGAGCAGCGGAAGTCGATCGTGATCGAGTCGCGGCGGCGGCTCAGCGAGGCGGGCAACACGCTCAAGGTGCTTCTCAACGATCCGTCGCTTCCGGTGGGTGGCGAGGTCGACGTGGTGCCGGCGGATGTTCCGAGCGAAGCCGCGTTCGAGGCCGACCTGAAGCGTTCGATCGAGACCGCGATCGAGAAGGCGCCCGAGATCCAGCAGGCGCTGATCGCGATCGACTCGTCTTCGATCGGTGTGACCGTCGCCGACAACGGCCGGCTCCCGCAGCTCGATCTCGCGGCCAGCATGTCGTGGTTCGGTCTCGATGGCGACTTCGGCGGCTCGTACTCCGACATCGGGAGCGGCGACTTCATCGACTACGCGGCCGGACTCCGCTTCAGCCAGGCGATCGGCAACCGTGCGCCCGAGGCGACGTACCAGGCCGCGCGCCTGCGCCGCTCGCAGGCGGTGGTCGCGTACGAGCAGGCCGTGCAGGGCACGGTGCTCTCGGTGAAGAACGCGCTGACCGACTGCGTGTCGTACCGCGAGCTCGTCGAGCAGAACCGCGCGTACCGGCTCGCGCAGGCGGAGAACCTGCGTGCGTTGCTCGTCGACGAGAAGACGCTCGCGGCGCTCACGCCCGAGTTCCTCCAGCTCAAGTTCCAGCTGCAGAACGGCCTCGCCGCCGCGGAAGACGCGTACTTCGCGTCGCTCGTCGGCTACCAGGGCGCGATCGCGGCGCTCCAGCGCGCGATGGGCACGGGGCTCGAGGCGAACCGCATCGAGCTCGATGCGATCGCGCCGGCAGAGGCCGACTACTGAGCCTGAACAGCGAACTTGAGGGCGGAGCCAGGACCGGCGCGCGCGTTGCACGCGTCAGGCGGTCGGCGCATTCGGTCGTCGAGCGGCGGCGCGACGGATGCGGTCGTGCGCGGCATCCCAGATCCCGCCGGTTTCATCGGGCAGCGCGATCAGGATGAGCGTGGCGCCCGACGCATCGGCGCGGCGCAGCGTCGCGTAGAGGAGCTGCGCGTAGGCCGAGGCGTGGCGGGGGAGTGCGAACAGTTCATGCGGCGCCGCGATGGGCGTACCGGCGAAGGCGACGACCGCGACGCGGCCCGACTCGCGCGCGAGCCGCGCCGGGAGGTCGCTCGCGACCACGAGCTCGGTGGCCGTGACCGGCGCGTAGTGCGACGCGGCGGTGCCTGGGCTCCCGATCTGCGCGCCGACCGCGGTGGCGACGACCGGCCCGATGAGGGGCTCGAGGTCCGCCGCGCCCATCGCGCGCGGGAGAGGTCGAGCACGGTCGACTCGAGGCCGACCTCGCAGGCGCCGCCATCGAGGATCGGCAGATCGGCGACGTCGGCGAACTCCTCGGCCACGTGCGCGGCGGTCGTGGGCGAGATGCGGCCAGAGCGATTCGCGCTTGGTGCCGCGATGGGGTGACCGAACGCTTCGATCAGCGCCTGTGCAACCGGGTGCGATGGGATACGCACGGCGACCGACGTGCGTCCACCGACCGAGAGCGCCGAGATCGAACTGCGGCGGTTGAAGATCATCGCGAGGGGCCCGGGCCAAAACGCCTCAGCGAGTTTGTCGGCGCGGCGATCCCAGCCGATGACGGCTTCCTTCGCCATCGCAACGCTCGAGACGTGCGCGATGAGCGGGTTCGACGCGGGGCGGCGCTTGAGTCGGTAGACCTCGGCCACCGCGGCCTCGCTGCGCGCGTCGCACGCGAGGCCGTAGACCGTCTCCGTCGGAAACGCGACGGGCAGCCCCCAGCGCAGGCGCTCGGCGCACTTCGCGATCGCTTCGGGAGTCGGTTCGAGGATCACCGGCACGCGCGCAATCTAGCCGAGTGCGCCGCGGGTCCGTTATTCAGACGGCGAATTCGGGCGAATGGTCGGTCCTTCGCGCTCGCCGTCGCTCAACTCGTCGCCGCCGCTTAGCTGGTCCAGCCGCTCAGGACGATCGTCAGATCGGCGCCACCGACGATGCCGTCGTCGTTGAGGTCGGCGATCGGCGCGCTCGAACCCCAGTAGGTGAGGATGAACGCGAGATCGATGCCGTTCACGAGGCCGTCACCGTTGACGTCCGGGTCGGGCGTATCGACGACGACGCAGATGTTCGACGGATCGTCGACCGTGCCCTCGATGAGCGCGTTGCGGGTGACGACTTTGATGCCGTTGGTGACCAGCGTCGCGCCGGGCTTCACGGTCAGGCCGCGCGCGTACACGACTTCGGCCGACTTGCCGGGCGCGTTGTTGAAGTTGTCGACGAGCGACACGGTCGCGCCCGAAGCGATGTCGAGTTCGCCGATGAGCGAGACCTCGGTCTCCTCGCCGCTGAACGCGGCAGCGATGCAGCCGAGGTCGCGGCTCGTCGCCTCGAAGGTCTGCACGGTGCCGTCGCAGCCGTCGAGCGAGAGCTTCGCGCCGTTGAAGCGGACATCGTCGGCCGCGCAGGCAACGCTCACGTCGCCGCACACCGAGAACTTCCACAGATCCTCGACGAAACGAAGCGCGCCTTCCGGCCCGACTTCGACTGAGCCCGCAACGCGGATACCGTCGCCGACCTGCGTGCCGCCGGTGCCGCCACCCGTGCCTCCACCTTTGAAGCCAGGCGCGGTGATGACGTTGCCGACCACGATGCCGTTGTTGACGAGGTCGCCGGTGATGTAGAGGACACCGACTTGCGCGAGGATCTGCGAACCGGCGGCGTTGGTGACATCGCCGACGACGACCAGATCCTCGGTCGTGATCGTGCGGCCCGAGTTTGCGAGCGAACCGACGATCTGTCCGGACGCCGCCAGTTGCGCGCCCGCGTTGACCGAAATCTCCGAGACGATGGCGCTGTCGAGGAGGGTTGCGTCACCGCCGAGCGCCATCGTGTCGACGTTGATCGTGCCG
>JAJTGL010000055.1 GCA_021297795.1 Planctomycetaceae bacterium | reverse complement strand
GGCTGACGTGGTTCCGTCGGGAAGTGCGATGTTGGACGAAGGAACCCGCGATTTGGAGCGCCTGGGACCGCGCGAAGGAGCGGTGCCTGGCACCCACCCGGTGCAGACCCGCTCGTACCCGCTTGTACCCGCGAGCTGCGCGGCACGGTTCGGTTGATCGGGGCACCGCTCGGACAGAGGCATGGTCCGGCCGATGGTCCCGCGGAAGCCTCGCGGAACTGCCTTCGTTCCATTCTGAGCCTTCGGTAGGCTCTTGGTCGATATCTCCGCCGCCGCCCCGGCTGCCCGCATGCACGCACCGACCCCCAACCAGCGCTCGGAGAGCGCGTTCACCGACTTCAAGCTCCCGCTGTTGCGGGATGCCGCTGTTGCCGAGGCGAACCGCTGTCTCTTCTGCCACGACGCGCCGTGCATCAAAGCCTGTCCGACCGCGATCGACATCCCGCAGTTCATTCGCAAGATCGCAACCGACAACGTCCGTGGTTCGGCGAAGACGATCTTCGAGTCGAACATCCTCGGCATGAGCTGCGCCCGCGTCTGCCCGGTCGAAGTGCTCTGCGTCGGCGCCTGCGTCTACAACGACCTCGAGCAGCCGCCGATCGCGATCGGCCAGCTCCAGCGCTACGCCACCGACATCGCCTACTCGGAGGGCTGGCGCTTCTTCGAAGCGGGTGCGCCCACGGGCCGCCGCGTCGCCCTCATCGGAGCCGGACCTGCGAGCCTCGCCGCCGCGCACGAACTTCGCCGCCTCGGTCATGCCTGCACGATCTTCGAGAAGCGTTCCGTCGTCGGCGGGCTGAACGCGACCGGCGTCGCACCCTACAAGATGCGTGCCGATCGCGCGGCCACCGAGGTCGAGTGGGTGCTCTCGATCGGCGGCATCGACGTGCGCGCGGGTGTCGAGATCGGACGCGACATCGCGCTTGCCGATCTCGAGCGCGACTTCGATGCGATCTTCGTCGGTGTCGGGCTTGGCGCCGACAGCAAGCTCGGTGTGCCGGGGGAAGGACTCGCGGGTGTCCACGGCGCCGTCGCGTGGATCGAGGCGATGAAGCTCGGAAAGGTCGACGTCGTGTCCATCCGTCGCGCGGCCGTGATCGGCGGTGGAAACACCGCGATCGACGTCGTTCGCGAGGTGCTCGGGCTTGGCATCCCGCATGTCGAGATGATCTACCGCGGGACGCGCGATCGGATGAGCGGCTACGGCCATGAGTGGGAAGCCGCACTCACCGAGGGCGCGCACGCCGAGTGGAACGCCGTCGCAACCGCGATCGAGGGTGCCGTGCGCGCCGAGCGCGTGCGCTGCGTCCGCGTCGACGCCGACAAGCGTCCCATCGCCGGAAGCGACTTCGCGGTCGACGCCGATCTCGTGCTGCTTGCGATCGGTCAGTCGAAGCTCGGCGCAATGCTCGCGGAGCTCGGCGGGATCACGCTCGACGCGGGCCGCATCCGCACCGATGCAGACGGCTTCACCGGTCGCGCAAAGTGGTACGCGGGCGGCGACTGCACGAACGGTGGCAAGGAAGTCGTGAACGCGGCAGCGGAAGGAAAGCGCGCTGCGCATGCGATCGACGCGGCGATCACCGGAAAGGGGCGCGCGCATGCCTGAGTTCACGCCGGATCTCTCGACGAACACCGGCGGCATCCGGTCGCCGAACCCGTTCTGGCTTGCGAGTGCGCCGCCGGCGAACAGCGGCGCGCAGATCCAGCGCGCGTTCGAGGCGGGCTGGGGCGGCGCGGTCTGGAAGACGCTCGGAGTCCCGATCCAGAACGTCTCGAGCCGCTTCGGCGGTCACGCGATCCGCGGCGTGCAGGGCGCCGGCTTCAACAACATCGAGCTCATCACCGATCGGCCGCTCGAGGTGAATCTCCGCGAGATCGCCGAGACGAAGCGGCTCTTTCCGAAGAATCCGATCATTGTCTCGCTCATGGTCGAGACCGAGGACGAGTGGCGCGAGATCATCAAGAAGTCGATCGACGCGGGCGCCGACGGCCTCGAACTGAACTTCGGCTGCCCGCACGGCATGTGCGAGCGGGGCATGGGCAGCGCCGTCGGGCAAGAACCGAAGATCAACGAGCGGATCACCGCGTGGGCCGTGAAGTACAGCACGGTGCCCGTGCTCGTGAAGCTGACGCCCAACGTCTCCGACATCGTACCGCACGGACTGGCCGCGAAGCGCGGCGGCGCGCACGGCGTCTCGCTCATCAACACGATCAAGAGCATCATCTCGGTCGACATCGACCGCTTCGTGCCCGAGCCGCGCGTCGGCGCGCTGAGCACCAATGGCGGCTACTGCGGCGCGGCGGTCAAGCCGATCGCGCTCCACATGGTGGCGGCGCTCGCGCGCGAGAAGGGCTTCGGCCTCCCCATCAGCGGGATCGGCGGCGTCTCGAACTGGCGCGACGCGGTGGAGTTCATCCTGCTCGGCTCGAGCACCGTGCAGGTGTGCACCGAGGTCGACGGCCTCGAGAACTACATGCGCACGCACGGATTCCGCACGATCCCAGAGATGATCGGCAAGGCCGTGCCCGCATTCCAGGAGTGGGGCGACCTCGACCTCAACTACGAGACGGTCGCGAAGATCGACGCCGACAAGTGCATCGGCTGCCAGCTCTGCGTGGCCGCATGCCACGACGGCGCGCACCAGTGCATTCATCCGGTGGAAGGCACGCGCGTGCCGAGCGTCGACGAAAGCGAGTGCGTCGGCTGCAATCTCTGCCAGATCGTCTGTCCGGTTCCGGGCTGCATCTCGATGGCCGAGGTCGACAACGGCTTCACGCCGGCCACCTGGAACCAGTTCGTCCATGAAGGCATGAAGTTGCGCCCGAAGAAGGGTGCGCACTGACGGCGTCACCCGCACTTGGAACCACGATATGAGCGACAAGAAGAAGATCGTCCGCTGCGGCCTCATCCAGTGCAGCAACCCGTTGAACGACGAGAAGCGTCCCGTCGCCGAGATCCAGCGCGCGATGGTCGAGAAGCACCTCGGCTTCATCGAGGCCGCCGGCAAGCAGGGGGTTCAGATCCTCTGTCTGCAGGAGATCTTCAACGGACCGTACTTCTGCCCGAGCCAGGATCCACGCTGGTACGAGGCGGCCGAGAGCGTGCCCGGGCCAACCACCGAACTCATCGCGAAGGCCGCGGCGACGCACCAGATGGCGGTCGTCGTGCCAGTCTACGAGCGCGAGATGAGCGGCGTCTTCTACAACACGGCGGCCGTGTACGACGCCGACGGCACCTATCTCGGCAAGTACCGCAAGCAGCACATCCCGCAGGTGAATCCCGGATTCTGGGAGAAGTTCTTCTTCAAGCCCGGAAACGGCGGCTACCCCGTCTTCAAGACGCGCTACGCGACGATCGGCGTCTACATCTGCTACGACCGCCACTTCCCCGAAGGCGCGCGCTGCCTCGGCCTCAACGGCGCCGAGATCGTCTTCAACCCGTCGGCCACGGTCGCGGGTCTCTCGCAGTACCTCTGGAAGATCGAGCAGCCCGCGCACGCGGTGGCGAACGGCTACTACATGGGCTGCATCAACCGCGTCGGCACGGAGGCGCCGTGGAACATCGGCAAGTTCTACGGCACCAGCTACTTCGTCAATCCGCGTGGCGAGACGGTCGCGCAGGCGAGCGAGGACAACGACGAGCTGCTCGTCGCGGACCTCGATCTCTCGATGATCGATTCCGTGCGCAGCGTGTGGCAGTTCTATCGCGACCGCAGGCCCGAGGCGTACGGCGAGATCGTCGAGCAGTGAGCGTGCGGGAAAGTTGAGGATCGAACGATGGCGAACCACACACTGATCCGAGGCGGCACCGTCGTCAGCGCCGAGCGCGCGTGGCGCGCGGACGTGCTTGTCTCCGGCGAATCGATCGCCGCGGTCGGCGAAGGGCTCGAGGCTCCCGCGGGCGCGCGCACGATCGATGCGGGCGGCGCATTCGTGATGCCGGGCGGCATCGATCCGCACGTGCACATGGAGCTCCCCTTCATGGGCACGGTCAGCGTCGACGACTTCCTGTCGGGCACCGCGTGCGCCGCCGCGGGCGGCACCACGATGATCGTCGACTTCGTGATCCCCGCGCCGCAGCAGTCGCTCGTCGAGGCGTATCACACGTGGCGCGGCCGCGCGAAGAAGGCGACCGCGGACTATTCCTTCCACATGGCGGTCACCTGGTGGGGGCCGCAGGTCGCCGAGGAGATGGGAACGCTCTGCCGCGATCACGGCGTCAACAGCTTCAAGCACTTCATGGCATACAAGAACGCCATCATGGTGGACGACGCGCAGATGATCGCGAGCTTCGAGCGCGCGCGCGACCTTGGCGCGATCTGCCTCGTGCACGCCGAGAACGGCGACCTCGTCTTCCGCATGCAGCAGGAGATCTTCGCGCGCGGAATCGCCGGCCCCGAGGGCCATCCGCTCTCGCGCGGGCCCGAGGTCGAGGGCGAGGCTGCGAACCGCGCATGCCAGATCGCGGCAGTCGTCGGCGTGCCGCTCTACGTCGTGCATACGAGCTGCCGTCAGGCGATGGAGGCGATCGCTCGCGCGAAGCTCGCGGGGCACCGCGTGTACGGCGAGTCGCTGGTCCAGCATCTCGTGATCGACGATTCCGTCTACCGAAACACCGACTGGCGCAGCGCGGCGCATCATGTGATGAGTCCGCCCTTCCGTTCGCCGGAGCATCAGGCGGCGCTCTGGGGCGGCCTGCAGGGCGGCACGATCGAGGTGATCGGAACCGATCACTGCACGTTCCGCACCGAGCAGAAGGCGATGGGGAAGGACGATTTCCGCAGGATTCCGAACGGAACCGGTGGTCTGGAGGAACGCATGAGCGTGCTCTGGCACCACGGCGTGCGCAGCGGACGGCTCACGCCGAGCGAGTTCGTCGCGGCGACCAGCACGAACGCCGCGCGCATCTTCAACATCCATCCGCGCAAGGGCGCGATCGCCGTGGGCGCCGACGCCGACATCGTGGTGTGGGATCCCGAGGCGACCCGCACGCTCGGCGTGAAGCACCATCATTCGCGCAACGACTTCAGCATCTTCGAGGGCATGACCGTCACCGGTGGAGCGGCCGTCACGATGAGCCGTGGCGCCGTGCTCTGGGAGAACGGCCGGCTCTCGCCGCGCGAGGGGCATGGCCGCTACGTCGATCGTCCATGCTTCGGCGATGCCGCGCGCAGTCAGGTCGTCCGCAACACCGTCACCGCACCCACCGCGGTCGAGCGTCAGGAGTTCGTTCCATGAGCGTCATCAGCAGCGCCAGCGCGTCCGGTTCGGGCGCCCCCGAGGTCGTCGGTCGTTTCTCCGCAGCGAGCGATGCGTTCACGCCATGGCACGACGCGCGCCACTGGATCGGCGGTCGATGGCAGGCGCCGATCAGTCACCGCGAGGCATACGAGGTGCACAACCCGCGGCACGGTCGCGCGATGGCGCGCGTCCATCTCGGTGGCGCCGACGATGTCGATGCCGCCGTGCGCGCCGGTCTCGCCGCGCAGCGCGAGTGGGCCGAGTGGCCGATCCGCGATCGCGCGCACGTGCTCTACCGGCTGCGCGAACTGATGGTGCGCCACATCGATGAACTCAGTTGGCTCGTGAGCCACGAGAACGGCAAGATCTTCAGCGAGGCGAAGGCCGAGGTCGAGAAGGGGATCGAGTGCGTCGAGTACGGCTGCTCGCTCCCGAACATCGCCGCGGGCAACCAGCTCGAGGTGAGCCGCGGCGTCGCATGCGAGGTGGTGTATGCGCCGCTCGGCGTCGTGGCGGGCGTCACGCCGTTCAACTTTCCGCTGATGGTGCCGCTCTGGATGCTGCCGCAGGCGCTCGTCGGCGGCAACGCGTTCGTGATGAAGCCGAGCGAGCGGGTGCCGCTCTCGACGATGCGGCTGGCCGAGATGCTGAAGGAATCGGGGCTTCCGGCCGGAGTCTTCAACATCGTGCAGGGCGGTCGTACCGTGGTCGAGGCGCTGTGCGATCATCCCGGGATCAAGGCGCTGGGATTCGTCGGCAGCACGAAGGTTGCGAAGGCGGTCTACGGCCGCGCGAGCATGAGCGGCAAGCGCGCGCTCTGCCTCGGCGGCGCGAAGAACCACCTCTTCGTCGTGCCGGATGCCGATGTCGCGGTCACTGCCGAGAATGTCGTCGCGAGTTTTACAGGCTGTGCCGGACAGCGCTGCATGGCGGCGAGCGTGCTGCTTGCCGTTGGCGACGTCGACCACATCCTCTCGGCCGTACGCGAACGCGCCGCGAAGATGGTGGCTGGCAAGGACATGGGACCGGTGACCACGCAGGCCGCGCGCGACCGCATCACCGGATACATCGACGCCGCCGAGAAGGGCGGAGCGAAGATCGTGCTCGACGGACGTCGCGCAAGCGCCGATGCAGGCGGCTACTGGGTCGGTCCGACGATCATCGACGGCTGCACTCCCGACATGCCCGCCGCGCGCGAGGAGATCTTCGGACCGGTGCTCAGCGTCGTCCGTGTGCCGACGCTCGAGAAGGCGTTCGAGATCGAGAACGCGAATCCCTACGGGAACGCGAGCAGCGTGTACACGACGAGCGGCGACATTGCGCGACGCGTGATGGCGCGCGTCGAGGCGGGCATGTGCGGCGTGAACATCGGCGTGCCCGTGCCCCGCGAGCCCTTCGGATTCGGCGGCTGGAACGACAGCTGCTTCGGCGCGGGCAACATCACCGGCTGGGACGGCTACCGCTTCTGGACGCGGCAGCGCAAGATCACGAGCAAGTGGGCGCTGCAGCGCGATCAGAACTGGATGAGCTGAGCGATCGAACGGGCCGCGGCCCGATGCGGAGCAGATGATGCCGGATACGAACAACCACATGTCCTCGCGCGAGATGATCGACGCGTGCATGAAGCACAGCCTCTTCTCGTGGAGCGCCACGGGCAAGGTCGATCCGATTCCGGTGGCGCGCGCCGAGCGCATCTACCTCTACGGTCCCGAGGGGCAGCGCTGGATCGACTTCAACAGCCAGCTGATGAGCGTGAACATCGGGCACGGACACCCGAAGGTCATCAAGGCGATCCAGGATCAGGCGGCCGACCTCGCGTACGCCTATCCAGGCATGGCGACCGAGATCCGCGCGCGGCTCTCGACGCGCCTTGCGGAGCTCGTTCCGGGCGACCTCAACACCTTCTTCTACACGCTGGGAGGCGCCGAGGCGAACGAGAACGCGATCAAGGCCGCGCGGATGTTCACCGGCCGCAACAAGATCCTCGTGCGCTACCGCAGCTACCACGGCGCGACCAACGGCGCGATCTCGCTCACGGGCGATCCGCGGCGGTGGCCGACCGAACCGGGCATGCCGGGCGTCGTGCGCGTGATGGATCCGCGGCCCTACGAGTTCAGCTTCGGCTCGACCGACGAGGAGATCGTCGCCAACAACCTTCGCTACCTCGAGGAAGTGATCCAGTACGAGGGGCCGAAGAACATCGCCGCGATGTTCATCGAGACGGTCACCGGCACAAACGGCATCCTTCCGCCGCCCAAGGGCTACCTGCAGGGCCTGAAGGCGCTGCTCGACCGGCACGGCATCCTGCTCGTCACCGACGAGGTCATGTGCGGCTGGGGGCGTACGGGCAAGCTCTTCGCCTTCGAGCACGGCGGCATCGTGCCCGACATCTGCACGATGGCGAAGGGGCTCACCTCGAGCTACCTCCCGCTCGGCGTGATGGCGGTGAGCGACCGGATCGCGAACCACTTCCGCGAGAATGTCTTCTGGGGCGGCCTCACCTACAACGCGCATCCCTTGTGCCTCGCGAGCGCGCTCGCCGCGGTGAACGTGCTCGTCGAAGAAGGAATGGTCGAGAACGCCGCTCGGATGGGCGACGTCATGCGCGGCCACATGGAGCGCCTTGCGAAGAAGCACCGCTGCATCAAGGAGCATCGCAACATCGGCCTCTTCGGCACGATCGAGCTTCGGAAGAACGCGCAGGGCGAGCGTCTCGTGCCGTATGCCGGCTCGCATCCGGCGATGCCCAAGCTCGGCAAGTTCCTGCGCGACAACGGGCTCTTCACGGTGCTTCAGTGGAGCATGGTGATGTGCAATCCGCCGCTCTGCATCACCGAGGCCGAGATGGCGGAGAGCTTCGACATCATCGACCGCGGGCTCGACATCATCGACGAGGTGTTCGAGGGGTGAGGACGCGGGTCGCGGCTCGGTGCCGCGCGTGGATCGGTGCGATGGATTGGTGCCGGGTACGCACCCGCTTGTACACGCTCGTACGCGCGAGCCAGTCGGCACTGGTCCCGACGATGTCGGCCGATCGATCGATGAGGCTCTCGTCGATGCCGAGGCTTCGTGGATGGGGGACGGGCGGGTGCCGGGTACGCACCCGCTCGTACCCGTTCGTACCTGCGAGCCAGGCGGCACGGTTTGATCCGCGAGGGGCGCGGTACGCGGTACGCAGTACGCGGAATCCAGCGGATCTCCCGCGTCCCCGTGCCTCGTCCTACGCCCGGGACTGCCCGAAACGGCTCTTGCGCATGCCGAGGCGGTAGACGAGCGCTGCGATCAGGAATCCACTGAACCAGGAGTAGGGATAGATGGTGTCGAAGATGTCGGGGCCTCCGCCCATCATCTTCACGCTGCGCAGGAAGCCGACGACGTTGGGGGCGATGCCGACGCACAGCGCGGCGATCGCAACCCAGTTCGTGCCCGCGTAGCGGCCCTTCGTGCGGTAGAGATCGGGGACATCGAGCTCCCGCCTCCGCAGGAGCCAGTAGTCGACCACCATGATGCCGGCGATCGGACCAAGGAGTCCGCCGTAGCCGACCAGCCAGTTGAAGATATAGGCCTCGGGGTTCGCGAGGAGCTTCCACGGCATGATGAGGACGCCGAGGATGCCCGTGATCACTCCGCCCGTCTTGAAGCTGATGAGACGCGGCGCGACGTGCGCGAAGTCGTTCGCGGGACTCACGACGTTCGCGGCGATGTTCGTCGCGATCGTCGCGATCGCCACGCCGAACAGGCTCAGGAGCGCGATCATCCATCGCGTGCTCGGGTCGGCGATGAGGGGGGCATCGAGGCCTGTGGGCGCCGTGCTGCTCGTGATGTGGCCGAGCACGATGACCGGATCCCACAGCGTCTTCGGGTCGGTTCCCTTGAGAAGCGATTCCGCCGCGCTCGTGATCACGACCGCCATGGCGCTGAACGCGAACATGGTCGTCGGAAGCCCGAGCGTCTGCCCCCACAGTTGCTCGCGCTGGCCGCGACCATAGCGCGTGAAGTCGGGGATGTTGAGGCTGAGCGTTGCCCAGAAGCCGATCATGCCGGTGAGGCTCGGCACGAACACCTTCCAGAAATCCGCGTTCGTCGCGAAGCTGCTCGGCCGATCGAACATCGGCCCCAGGCCGCCCGCGCGCGACACGATCCACCAGAGGAGCCAGCCCGCCATGATGAGAACGAGCGGGGCGCTCCAGTTCTCGAAGATGCGCACCGCGTTCATGCCGAAGAGAATGATCGCGATGTTGAGAAGCCAGAAGATGCCGAACGTGATCGCACTCGGCACGCCGAGCCCCATCACCGTCGCGTCGCCGCCGATGGTGGCGAACGCAGGCCACAGCGCCTCGACGAAGGTCTTCACCGCCTCGCCGCCGATGTAGGTCTGGATGCCGAACCAGCCGCACGCGACGATCGCGCGCAGGATCGCGGGCACATTCGCGCCGACGGTGCCGAAGCTCGACCGCGCAAGCACCGGAAACGGGATGCCGTACTTCGTCCCGGGATGCGCGTTGAGCAGGATCGGGATAAGCACGATTACATTCCCGAGCGCGATGGTCAGGAGCGACTGCCACCAGTTCATGCCGAGCGCGATCAGGCCGCCCGCGAGCATGTAGGTCGGCAGGCAGTGCGCCATGCTGATCCAGAGCGCGGCGAAGTTCCACGTCGTCCAGGTGCGACGGGCCTTCGGAACGGGAGCGAGATCGCCGTTGAAGAGGGGGCTCTCGCCGATGTCCGGGGGAAGTTCGGCAAGGGCTTCGCGCGTCAGTTGGGGATCGTGCATGGGTGACCTCGCTTCGGTCTTCGGCGGATCGCGGAACATTCCGTTGCAAATTCGACCGCGGATCGAGTCGCGGGCACCGCGTCCGGGGCGTCGCGGGTCGCGCGAGGCCTCGTGCGACCCGCGCATCGGGCGCCTTCGCCGGCACAGGCGCGCGGCGTGCCGACCGTGGCGCCTCGGGACGGCGGGAGAGACCAAGCGGGCATGGAGATGGCACCGTGCGCGGCCAGGAGGCCATTCCTCGCGCTCAGGATTGATCGGGGCGATCGGCCGGGAGGGATGTCGCCGTCGGTCGACCGTTCGGCGCGAACCAGGGGGCAGAACCCGTCGGGCCGGACCGTCGATGGATGCACCTCTCCGCTCACGTCGCGTCGATCCATGGTCGGATGACCGGGGGTGTCATCACGCATCGCTGCGTCACCCACGCACTCCGCTGCGGTGCGGCGGACGCAGCTCGGACGGACCGGCGCATCGCGCTCAGCGCGCCTGTGCCGCGACCTTGCGCACCAATCCGCCGAAGATGAGCGCGTGGAACGGGTACAGCGCGTACCAGTAGAGCAATCCGGCCAGACCCCGCGGTTCGAAGAACGCGGTCTGCGTGAGCAGCGTCCGGCCATCCGTCTCACGATGCGTCTCGAACTGCAGCCACGCGCGTCCGGGCACCTTCATCTCTGCGCGCAGTCGGATCAGGCGTCCTGGATCGACGCGCTCCACGCGCCAGAAGTCAAGTGCGTCGCCGACGCGCAGGTCGGCCGCGTCGCGGCGTCCACGGCGCATGCCCACGCCACCGAAGAGTCGGTCGACGAGGCCGCGCAACTTCCACGCCCAATCGAGCGCGAGCCACCCGCGCGTGCCACCGAGCGATGCGAAGCTCCGGTACACCGCGGCGGGGGACGCATCCGTCGAGACCTGCCGCCGCTCGATGTGCATGCCCTCCGCACTCGTCAGTTTCACCGGCATGCGGGCGCCGCCGCTCGATCCGAGCGCGTCGGACCACGATGTCTCCACGTCGCGCGACTCCAGCTTCTCCAGCGCGAGCCTGACCGCGCTCTCGTAGTCCATCGGCGTGATGCCGGGGAACAGCGAGCGTGCCGACGGATCGCGTACCACCACTTCGTTTCCGAGGCTCCTGATGAGGGGCTGCGCGATGCTGCTCGGGATCGGCGTGACCAGATGCACCCAGTACGAGGACAGTCGCGGCGTCAGCGCCGGCACCGCGATCAGGGCGCGCTTCAGTCCGCGCAATCGCGCGTAGGTGCGCATCATGTCGGCGTAGGTCAGAACATCGCCTCCGCCGATCTCAATGATGCGGCCCGTGCTGCCGGGGCAGTCGAGCGCCGCAACGAGATAGTCGAGCACGTTCCGGATCGCGATGGGCTGCGTCCGCGTGAACACCCACCTGGGGCAGACCATCACGGGCAGGCGCTCCGTGAGATGTCGGATCATCTCGAAGCTGAGACTGCCCGAGCCCACCACGACCGCCGCGCGGAACTCGGTCACGGGCACGATGCCGCGGCGCAACACTTCGCCGGTGTGCTGCCGCGATGCGAGATGCGCCGACAGTTTCTCCTGCGGATTGCCAAGCCCGCCGAGATAGATGATGCGCGCGACGCCGGCGGCCGAGGCGGCTCGCGCGCAGTTCTCCGCAGCCTGCGCGTCGCGCCTCGAGAAGTCGGCGCCGCCGCCGAGGCTATGCACGAGGTAGTACACCACGTCGATGTCGCGCATCGCGACGGCGATGGTCGCGGGCTCGAGCATGTCGCCTTGCACGATCTCCACCTGCGGCAGCCACGCGCGCCCCTCGAGGCGATCCCGATCGCGCACCAGACAGCGCACGCGATGGCCCGCGGCAAGCAGGCGCGGCACCAGCCGCCCTCCGACATAGCCGGTTGCCCCTGTGACGAGAATGTGCATCGGCTGCGGCATGTTCACCCGTGCGGAGCGATGTGTGCTTGGATCGTGCTCGGATGCTGAACTTCCAAGGCGAGGTGATGAGGGACCGCGTGGCGTGCGACTCGCGGAGATTCGCGCGATGACCCGCTGTGTCTCGACGAAAGGTCGGTTCGCCGAACTCGGTCGTTGCCTGGGAATGCTCGTTGCGTCGACCTCGCTTGGATACGAGGAAGTCGCCTCGATCGAGAGCGTGCCCATCACCGCGATCGATCGAGGTCGAGTCCCGGCGCGGTTGCGCCGCTCGCGGCGTCGGCAAGACGGCGTTCCGCCGTCGTCAGGCGGCGCGCTCGGGGTGGGGCAGACTCCCCAATCGCCGGCGCGTGGGGATACGCTTCGCGCCGACGCCAGTGCGACCGTCGCATCGAGCGCGACTCTGTGTATTCTCAGCCGTCCCGAACGCAAGGGAGCGGTCGCATCCGCACGGAGTTGCGACCGCATCGAGGTCTGCCGCTCGCCCTGTAGAAAAGGAAAACCGCGATGAAGTCGATGGTCATGATCCTGCTTGTGCTTCTTGGATTCGTCTCTGCTCCCGTTCGCGCGAGCGACAGGCCGAACATCGTCCACATCGTGGCCGACGACCTCGGCTGGAAGGATGTGGGCTTCAATGGCGCGACCGACCTCCGGACGCCCAACATCGACGCGCTCGCCGCGGGTGGCGCCAAGTTCACGCAGTTCTATGTCCAGCCCATGTGCACGCCCACGCGCGCTGCGCTGCTGACGGGCCGCTATCCGTTCCGGTACGGCCTGCAGACGATCGTGATCCCCGGACCCGCGGACTACGGCCTCGATACCGAGGAGTGGCTGCTGCCTCAGTGCCTGAAGGACGCCGGATACGGGACCGCGATCATCGGCAAGTGGCACCTCGGCCACGCCGACAAGAAGTACTGGCCGAGGCAGCGCGGATTCGACTACCAGTACGGCGCGGTCATCGGCGAGCTCGACTACTTCACCCACAGCGACGCCGGCGTCGTGCACTGGTTCCGCAACAACGAGCCAGTGCAGGAGGAGGGCTACACGACGCAGCTCATCGGCGAGGAGGCCGTGAGGTTCATCGAGTCGCAGGACCCGAGCTCTCCGTTCTACCTCTACCTCACCTTCAACGCCCCGCACACGCCCTACCAGGCGCCGAAGGAGTATGTCGATCGCTTCAAGTCGATCGAGGATCCCACCCGCCGGACTTACGCGGCGATGATCTCCTGCCTCGATGACGAGATCGGCCGCGTGATCGCGGCGCTCGACGCGAAGGGGCTCCGTGGAAACACGCTCGTGATCTTCCACAGCGACAACGGCGGCACGAGAAACGCGATGTTTGCGGGCCAGATGAGCGACCTGTCGAAGATCAAGATCCCCTGCGACAACGGTCCCTATCGCGGCGGCAAGGGCTCGCTGTTCGAGGGTGGGTGCCGCGTCGCGGCGTGCGCGAACTGGCCGGGACGCATCAAGCCGCAGGCCGTCAACGGATTGATCCACGCCGTCGACCTCTATCCCACCCTTGCGTCGCTCGCGGGCGCGTCGACCGCCAAGTGCAAGCCGCTCGACGGCGTGAACGTCTGGACGAGCATCGCGGAGGGCAAGCCTTCGCCGCGGACCGAAGTCGTCTACAACGTCGAGCCGTTCCGCGGCGCCGTCCGTCAGGGAGACTGGAAGCTCATCTGGAGCGCCCTCATTCCCGCGAGCGTCGAGCTCTACAACCTCGCGGACGATCCGTACGAGACGAAGAACTTGGCGAGCGGACATCCGGAGCGGGTGGCCGACATGCAGGCGCGTCTGAATGCGCTCGGTGGCGAGGCCGCCAAGCCGCTCGCGCTCATCTACGTGGCTCGCGTCGGGCTCGCGCACGGGAAGCCCCGGCTCGCCACGGGCGAATCCTCGGGCGAATTCGTGACCGATGAGCATGGGCCTTCGATCACCGACGAGGGTGTGGGCGAGCTCGAGCGCCACTGATCGATCGGTTGATCGAGGCGATCGGGCGCCGGGCCGTGGACCGGTTCGCGCCACGCCCTCGCATGCGTTCGAACTCCGTGTGACGCCGAGGTCGACAGGCTCTCGAGCGACGCCCTCGTTGAGGTGCTCGCACTTGCTGGAATCGAGCTCAAGGTGACCGCGCACGTCTCGCGGCGGGTGGACTGAATGCGAATGCGTGATTTCAGCGTGGGGCCGTGAGGCCCGGGTGTTCACTCTGGACCGTTCGGCCCGCGAACATCGCGCGTCCAACGGCCTTGCGCAGCCTTCGGCGGCTTCTGCATCGCATGTGGGACAGGATGTGGTTGGAAGCGGCCGGCGTCCCTTCCCGATGCCGCGGTGCAGTGCTTCTGGATCATGAAGGGGGACCACCCCGTCTCCACCTCGATTCTGTGCCTCGATGGCGGGGTGGCGGGAATCTACGGAGTGGCGACGGTGACCGAGGAGCGCGGCAAGGGCCTTGGCGCATTCGCCACGGCCGAACCGCTGCGCGTCGCGCGCGCTCGGCCATCGGGTCGGCGTGCTGCAGGCGACGAAGGACGGCTATCCGGTGTATCGGTGGATCGGGCTCCTGGAGTTTGGCGAGATCCCGCGGTACGTACGGACGCACGCACGCCTGATGCGCGCCGGGGCGGTGGCCGCGGGTGCGACTCGTCCATCGTCGTCGTGCGCGCAGAGCGCCGGGAAATCGTCGGATTCGGCTGCTCTTCCGACCGTTGCCGCGTTCTACGAGGTACTGTCTGATGGATCGCCGAAGGCCCGAAATCCGTGTCGGCGCCCGAGTGGCGAGGAGGCGAGACGAAGCCGTATCCGCAGCGATACGGTGAGTCGACGCCGACAAAGCCAGACGGGATGCCGCACGGATGGAAGCCCGGCGCATCTGTCAGACAGAACCGAGCGCTTCCGGCCCGGAACCTTGCGCCTCGTCCGAAGTCGCGACGCAGCCGCGGTCGTCGCGTCGAACGAGGCTCGTCATGCTCAAGACACTTCAGGACGGAAGGCTGTGGCTCGTGAGCCAGCCTGACCATAGTCGGATCGCAGGGTACTTCGCCGCACACTGGGGGAACGCGGACTTCGCGCGGCCCGGATCGTTCGCGACAAGCACGCCCGTCGCGGATCCCGAGCGCCTGCGCGCCGAGGCGGTGCTTGCGATCGCCGAGCACGACAACGGGTGGTGGGAGTGGGAGGCCGTGCCCGACCTCTCGGCCGACGACGGGTTGCCCGCAGGTCTCGGCGAAGTGCTCAGGAACCAGCAGGCCGGCATGGATCGCTGGCGCGTCGGGCTTGGCCGCTTCCCCGGGAACCCGTTGGTGAACCTCCTGATCAGCAGCCACGCCTTCGCGCTGTACGCGGCTCGCGCGCAGGTGCATCCGGATCCGGCGTTCACGCATCCGCTCTTCTGGAAGGGCGCCCCCGAGAAGCTCTATCCGGGCACGGTGGAGGCGCCGCTTGCGTTCATGGCCGATCTCGAGCGACTGCAGCAGGGCTGGATCGAGGAGCTGCGCCGCGATCCATCGACGGCGGCGTGGCTCGATCCGGCGACCATCTCGCCGCTCAAGCGGATGCTGCAGCTCTGCGATGGGATCTCGCTCTGGTTGTGTTCGGCGCTCATCCCGGCGGTGAACGGCGCGTCGCGCGGGATCGGCGAGGACGCGATCGAACTGCACGAGGTGCCGCGCCGCGCGTGGACGGATCGAGGCACCATCACCGTGACCCCGCTTGGCGGACGTCGCGTCCGCTTCGACCCCTATCCGTTCGACATCGACCCGCTTCCGGTGCTGCTGCCGGCACGTGTTGTCGAGATTTCGTCGGATCGCTGCGCGATTCCCGAGCCCGCGCACTTCCACGCATGGTGGCACGCGCGGCAGACCCACGCGGTGGAGTTCAGCATCGTGTCGGCGGCGAGCTGACGGCGAATCGGTGGACGGCGAGGATCGCAGGATGCAGTCGCATGTCCGGCAAAATGGATCGGGCGTGCGTACGCCGCGTGCGAAATCGACCATGCTGCGACGGAAGATGGATCCCGTGGACCGGGTGTGCGCGCCGGTGCGTCGAGTGCGGCGCTGCATCCCGAGGATCGCGTGCGCCGTCGCGCAGGTCGGCGCACGCGCCTGCCCTGAGAGAAGGCGATACGGCTGCCTCGGACGCGGAAAGCACCGAAGGACCGCAGCATGCATGTTCGTGAGTTCGCCGCAGCCTTCTCGCGACTCCGGTCGCGCGGCGTCACATCGAGCTGGCGTGCGTCGAGCGATTGCCGGGCGAGTGCGTCGACACGTTGCTTCCTGCATTCGACGCGCGCGTGTGCGTGCGAGTGGGCACTCCGAACGAACCGTGAATCCGGGTGGCGTTCGTGGGCGCCACCGAGATGCTTCGATGTGCAGGGCATCCTCGCGGTGCGGTTTGGACGGTATCCTTCCCGTACCGCGGGAGCGGCGGTTCGGATTCGCGTCCCGGGCAACTCCATGTCGCAAGCAATCGTCGATCCCGAGTACCGCGTCACGCTCGTGATCGAGTGGGAGAACATCCGCGTCGCCGAGGCCGCGCGCTGCACGGCGATGCTCGCGGAGCTCGGTCGGCAGATCGAGGCCTTCTCCATCGCCGATCCCGCCTCGGTCCGCGACTTCGAGATGATCGTCACCTTCGACGAGGAGCAGTTCTCCGAGACCGATCTGCGATCGTTCGTGTCGCAGGCGATGCCGCGGCCGCCAGCGCGGGTTTCGCTCCGATTTCTCGCTGGCCGGGGTCTTGGCTACTACGAGCTCAAGAACCTCGGAGTGCGTGCGGCCCGAGGCGGGTTCGTCGTGTTCCTCGACAGCGATGTGATTCCCGAGCCCGGGTGGCTCTCGCGGCTGCTCGCATCGTTCGACGATCCGCGGGTCGACGTGGTCTGCGGAAACTGCTCGCTCGAGACCGGCGATCTCGTCTCCAAGGCGCTCGCCCTCGGTTGGTTCTTTCCGCTTCGCGATCCGCACGACGCGTTGGTGGCGCAGGATTGGTTCTTCGCGAACAACGTCGCGTTCCGACGGCAGCTCGTGGCGCGGTATCCCTTCGAGACGGTCGCGGGAAGTTCACGGGGTTCGTGCCAGTTGCTGTCGAGGCGCCTTCGGGCGGATGGGCGCGCGATCTTCGTCAACACCGGGGCGCGTGTGAGGCATCCGGCGCCGCATGGCGCATGGAATCTGCTTCGGAGGGGACTCGCGCACGGTCGCGACGAACTGCTGATCGCGCGCATCCACGGTGGTGGATCACTCGGTGAGTCGGTGAGCAGGGCGGCGCGGCTGCAGGCCCGGGCCTGGAGACGGTTGTTCCGGCACCGCCGCGAGGTTGGGCTTGGAGTCGCGGGAGTTCCGGTGGCGCTTTCGATCAACGCGCTCTACTACGCGCTCTACGCTGCCGGCGATGTGGCGACGCGGATCGCTCCCCGCTGGACCGACACGAACCTACGGATCTAGCGGCGCACGGGGGAGCTGTCGGCGCGGACGACACCGCGGCGCTTCCAGACGGTGGCGTGCACCCTGCGGGTGCGGATCCTTGAAGACTCCGACATCGGCGTGGTTGAGGCAACCGGAGCGTTCTGGCTTGGCGGTGCGAGCTCGACCTCGGAAGAAAATCTCGAAATGCGCGGAGTGACGCGTGGATTCACCCTCGCGTGATCGACCGGATGGCAGGATGGCGTGGTACCGTCACGCGTCCGCCGTCGTGCGGGCTCCAAACATGCCTGTGATCGCCCCCCAGAAGCAAATGACCGGGATGCTCGGCCACCCCGTGGCTGAGAATCCGATTGATCGCATGTTTGACGCGGTGTACGCCCATCACGGGTTGCACTGGCAGTTCTGGAAGAACGACATCGCGAACGAGGCGGACCTTGCGCTTGCGGTCGCGGCGCTGAGGCCGCTCGGCTACCGCGGCATGTGCGTGACCGTCCCGTGGAAGGTGGCGGTGATGCCGCTCCTCGACGCGGTCGACGACGATGTGCGCGCGATCGGTGCGGCCAACTACATCACGATCAAGGACGGTCGGCTGACCGGTCACAACAACGATGGGAAGGGCGTTGTCAAGGCGATCGCGAAGGTGGCGTCGTTGAAGGGACAGCGGGTGCTGATGCTCGGTGCAGGCGGCGCCGGGCGCGCGATGGCCGTCGAGATCGCCTGGGCTGGCGCGGCGCACATGACGCTCGTCACGCGACGCGAGGAGCAGGGGCGCGAAGTCGCAGAGCGCGTGCGGCGCGCATCCGGAGTGCCGTGCGAGTGGCAGCAATGGGAATCACCCGTGCGGCTTCCGAAAGGTACGACCATGCTCATGAACGCCACGCACCTCGGTTGCGCGCCCGAGCTGGAGCCGGTGCCGGTCGACTGGAGCACGGTGGACCCGAAGTGCCTCGCCGTCGACGTCATCACGAATCCGCGCATCACGCCGTTTCTCGAGGCGGCGCGTCAGCACGGTTGTCCGATCGTCGATGGGGTCGAGATGCTGGTGCAGCTCGCGATGCAGATCTTCGAGCAGTGGACCGGCATTCGCCCCGAGGAAGCGGTGTTCCAGAAGGCCGTTTCCCAAGCGCTCGGAGAGCCGGCGACGCCGCGTACGGCGCAAGGCGGCGCGTGAGCGCATCGCGAGACCCTTGGATCGGACGGGTCGAAGCCCTGAGTCATGAAGCAGATCGCAGCCTCGGTAGGGTTTCTGTCGTCGCAAGTCGCTCGCGCATGATGGGACTGGTGATCGCGTCGCTCCTGGTCCTCGGGAAGAACGTCTGAGGGGCCGCGTACCGCCGCAGGCGGCGCGGTGAAGGGCTTGAAATCGAACCCCATCCCGGACCCGTGCCGGGTACGCACCCGCTCGTACCTGTTGGTACCCGCGCGCCTCGCGGCACCATGCCGCCGAGGCACAAACTCCGCCTTGAAGCAGCGTGAGGAGCTCGACGGACCCGTGCCGGGTACGCACACGCTCGTACCTGTTCGTACCCGCGAGCTTCGCGGCACCATGCAGCCGATCGGAAGCCGCTGGCCCGGAGCACCTCTGGGTCTTGCCTGGACGCACGGTAACGACCGGCGTGAGCCGCGACAACGCTCAACCCGACTCATGACCCGAGACTTCCGCCTTCCGCGCCCTCCGCGCCGTCCGGATTTTGGCCGAAGCGCCTCGGTTGCTTATGAGTTCGTGCATTTCGGCCTCGGGAACCGTGAACCAGAGACCTTTCGGGGCGCGAGGTCTCTCGATGCGCGGAGAGACAATCCGCGAGCACGCCCGCGACGGTCAGCCAGACACTCGGCAACGCCACCGCGCTGGCCCACCCCGAGAGACCTCCGCGCACGCAAACCCTTGTCGCAAAAGCGCGTACGCACGCCGCCAAACGCGAACGCCCCGGCCGGGAGGCCAGGGCGTTCACTCTTAACCAACGGGCGCGCCAGTTTCGCGCGCGCCTTTTGAAGTAGGGAGAGCTGGACGGG
>JAJTGL010000054.1 GCA_021297795.1 Planctomycetaceae bacterium | reverse complement strand
GGCTTCCCGAGCCCGACGACCGCGAGCAGGACGAACGGAAGCAGCGCCGTGATCGCCGGATCGACCGCGAGCGTGATCCACCACGTGGCCATGAAGACGAAGATCCCGAGCACCCATGACGCGTCGACGGAGAGGCCGCCCAGCGCGCCGGCCCCAGGGTGCGTGGCCGCGACGGCGAGTGCCGCGAGGATCGGCCCCGCCAAGAGTCCGACGCGTGCGAACGCGCTCGAGCCGTCCTCCATCTCGGAGGCTGCGACGAACGCAGTATCGACGGCGCCACGCGGATCCGCATCCCCGGCGGCCGGCCCGCGTGCCGACGCGGCCGCTTTCCCCGGCGCGGAGTTGTCCCGCTCGCGATTCCCTTGCATGGGGTCGGACGATACCGGGCTTCGACGAAGCGCGGAGTACGCGGGATCAGGGAGGCCGCGCACCGAACGAACGAACGAACGAACGGGCGACGCGTCCGCCAGCACAGCCTCGCGTGATTTGAAAGCGGGCGCCTTGCGTTCCGACAGAAGCGTGCGACACTGGACCGTCATGCATCGCCCTGCCGCCTCGCCCCGCCGCACCGCGACCATCTCGGTCGTCGCCACGCTGGCGCTGGGATCGGTCGGTCACGCGACGGAGGCGCCGAGCGTCGAGCGATTCCAGGCGGCCCCATGGCGGGGCGGCGATGGACGAACGCGCGCCGTGGTGGTGGTCGACCGGCCGTGGTCGCATCACGAAGCCTCGGCGTTCGCCGCAGCGCTCGGCGGCCAACTCGCGTCCATCTCCTCGAACGCGCTCCTCGGATTCGTCACCTCGCTCTGCGATCTCGAGGGCGCGTTCGACTGCGAGGGCCCCTGGCTCGGCGGCGCGCGACCAGCCCTCGGTGCGTGGACGTGGCAGGACGGGTCCGCCTTCGATGGCTTCGGCTTTGCGATCGGGCGCCCCGCGCAGGCTCTCGCGGTACCAGCGGCACTTGTGCTCTCCGGCGCTGCAACCGCGGGCGGAGGCGGCATGGCGGACGGCACGTGGCTCGACGCGCTGCCGAGTCCCGATGCCGGAACGGTCACGCGCTCCGCGGTGATCCAATGGACCACCTTCGTCGACTGCGACGCAGACGGACGTCCCGATCTGCTGGAGATCGCTGCCGACGCGGCGCTCGATGCCGATGCGGACGGCGCGCTCGACGCGTGCACCGGCAATCCGGCCGACCTCGATGGCGACGGGAGCGTTGGCGCGGGCGACCTCGCGGTGCTGCTCGACGCCTGGGGCGACAAGGGGGCCCCGGGCACCCTCCCCGCCGACCTCACCGGGGACGGCCGCGTCGACGCGGCAGACCTTGCGGCGCTCCTCGCCGTGTGGGGTTCGGGGCCTTGGGAGGGGTTGGGGGCTTCAGAGGGGTTGGGGGTTCGAATCCGCAGAGCGCGAGCCCGCACCCCAAGGCCTCTCGCATCCACCGATCCGAATCTCTGAAAATCCGGGTTTACCCCGTCCCGCGGATGCGTTCGCATCCAAAGTGACCTCATGCCCACCGTCCCAGCCGGCCCCGCACAGGCCTCCTCGACCAAGACCAGCCGCTCGCCGGAGTGGCGCTCTGCACGCTGCCTCGCGGCGACCGCCGCCGCGCTCCTCGCGATCTCGCCCGCCGTCGCGCAGGGTCCGGCCTTTCCGAACTTCGAGTCGCCGCAGACCCACCCGATCGAGGTGACTCCGGACGGAACGACGCTGCTCGCCGTCAACACGGCGGACGGGCAGCTCGAGGTGTTCGACCTTGTTGGAGGAATGCCCGTACGGCGCGGATCGGTCGCCGTCGGCCTCGATCCGGTCTCGGTCCGCGCCCGCTCGAGCAGCGAGGCGTGGGTGGTGAACCAGATCTCCGATTCGGTGAGCGTCGTCGACCTCGCGTCGCTGCGCGTCGTGCGCACGATCCTCGTGGGTGACGAACCCGCCGATGTCGTCTTCTCGACGAAGCCCGCGCGCGCGTTCGTGTCGCTTGCGATGTCGTCGCGGCTCGTCTCGTTCGATCCGAACGCGACGAATCCGACCTTCACCTCGACCGCGATCGCGGGCGCCTCGCCACGAGCGCTGGCGACGAGCCCCGACGGCCGCACGATCTATCTCGCGGTCTTCGAATCGGGCAACCGGTCGACCGTCATCCCGCGCGCGATCGTCAACAACCCGAACGGCCCGTACGCCGGTGCAAACCCACCGCCGAACGCGGGCAACGCGTTCGACCCGCCGCGCACGCCGGGCCAGCCCTTGCCTCCGCGCGTCGCGCACATCGCGCGCAAGAACGCCACCGGCCAGTGGCTCGACGACAACAATCGCAACTGGACCGCGCTCGTCAACTGGGATGTCGTCGACAACGACATCGCGGTGATCGATGCGGGCACGCTCGCGACGAGCTACGTGCCCGGCCTCATGAGCTGCGTGGCGGGGATCGGCGTCGCACCCGACGGCACGGTGCTCGCGGTCGGCATCGACGCACGCAACGAGATCCGCTTCGAGCCGAAACTCAACGGCATCTTCGCCAAGATGGTCGGTGCGTTCACCGGACCGGGCGGCACCGGCCCGGTCGTCCGCGACCTGAACCCGCACCTCACCTACACCTCGAGCTCGATCCCCGAGCTCGAGCGCACGCAGTCGATCGGCGACCCGCGCGGCGTGGCGTGGATGCCGGACTCGAGCGCCGCGTACGTCGCCTCGCTCGGAACCAACTGCGTCATCGCGATGTCGCCTGTGGGCGCACGCCTCGCGAAGATTCCGGTCGGCGAAGGCCCGAGCGGCGTCGCCATCGCGCCGAACGGCCAGTTCGTCTACGCGCTCAACCGCTTCGGTGGATCGGTGAGCGCCATCGCGACCGGCTCGGCGAGCGAGATCGCACGCGTTTCCTTCCACGATGCGACGCCCGCCGCCGTGCGCGCCGGCCGGAAGTTCCTCTTCGACACGAACCTCACGTCCGGCCTCGGTCATGTTTCGTGCGCGACCTGCCACATCGATGGTCGCAGCGACCGGCTCGCGTGGGATCTCGGCGATCCGACGGGCACCGTGCAGGCGTTCGACGAGACGTGTCAGGTCGGTGCACCCGGCGCATGCATTCCGTGGCATCCAATGAAGGGGCCGATGACGACGCAGACCCTGCAGGGGATCATCGGGAACGAGCCGTTCCACTGGCGCGGCGAGAAGGACGATCTCAGCGAGTTCAACGTCGCGTTCACGCATCTCCAGGGCCGCGGCGCGGAGATCTCGGCGACCGAGATGGCATCGCTCGAGACATACCTCTCGTCGCTCGTCTTCCCGCCGAATCCGAACCGCAACATCGACAACTCGCTGCGCACGTCGCTTGCGATCTTCGGCGGCACGCAGACGGGCTTCAACGTCACGGGCAACCCGGTGACCGGGCAGAACCTCTTCGCGACGGGTCAGTTCTTCGCGGGCCCCCCGGGGGCGCCGGGCCTCACTTGCACCGCCTGCCACCCGGGTGCGATCGGCTCGAACAACCGCGTCGACATCCCGCCGCCGGGCGGCGAGCAGCAGAACCGCAAGAACTCGCACCTCCGCGAACTGTGGCGCAAGGTCGGCGCGAACAACACGTCGACGACCGCGCTCCGCGGCTTCGGCTTCGAGCACAACGGCGACAAGTTCACCTTCCAGGATGCGATCACGCCCGGCTTCAACTTCGCGAACACTCCGACCGGCCAGCAGCAGCGCCGCGACATCGAGGCCTTCTGCATGTCGTTCAACTCGGGTACGCACGCGGGCGTCGGACAGCAGACGACGGCAAACGGTACCGCGAACGACACCGCGCGCATCAATCAGTTCATCGCGATCGGCAACGCGCAGGGCGGGCTTGGCCTCATCGTCAAGGGACGCGTGAACGGCGAGGTGCGCGGCTGGATGCTCGCAGCCGGCGCGTTCCGCTCCGACCGTTCGAGCGAGCCCACGCTGACTCCCGCGGCACTGCTCGCCCTCGCGGGCGCGGGCAGCGAACTGACGTACACGCTCGTGCCGCAAGGCCAGCAGGTGCGGCTCGGCATCGACCGCGATCTCGATGGTTTCTCCGACCGCGACGAACTCGACGCGGGCAGCGACCCCGCCGATGCCTCGAGCGTGCCCGGGGCGTGTCTCTCGGATATCTCCCCCGCGATTCCCGACGGCGTCGTCAACGGCGGCGACCTCGCGGCGCTGCTCTCCGGCTGGGGAAGCTCCGGAATCACCGACCTCAACGGAAGCGGCACCACGGACGCGGCCGACCTCGCCGAACTGCTCAGTTCCTGGGGGCCGTGCAACTGACCGGCCCCGGCAGCGGAACCCGCAGGGTTCCCTCGTCCATCGCGCCATGCACCAGACCACCCCCGCAAGGGGGTGGTTTTTCGCAGTGAGAGGCAATGACGTGCCGATGCCCGGCGTTTGAACCGCGCGGATGCGTGCGCCGCGCAGGGATCCGGTGCGGCTTCGCACCGCGCGAACACGATCATCCGCTTTCGATTGGACAGCGCGCTTTCCCGGACACGCAGAAGAAACCCATGAAGACAATGAAATCCATGAAGACAATGAAATCCATGAAGACAATGAAATCCATGAAGACCATGCGACTCATCACCTCGTTCCTCGCTCTCTCGCTCTCCTCGATCGCACTTGCGCAGGATGGCGCTCCGCCGCCGGGCGGCCCGGGCGGTCAGGGTGGCGGCGCCGGTCAGGGCGGTCAGCGTCCGGGAGGACGCGGCGGACAGGTCGATCCTGCGCAGATGGTCGAGCGGCTCATGGGCATGGACGCGAACGGGGATGGCAAGCTGTCGCGCGACGAAATGTCGCCGCAGCTCGCGGAGCGCATCTTCGAGCGCGCCGACACCAACAAGGACGGCTTCATCGAGCGCACCGAGATCGAGATCTTCGCGAAGGAAGGCGGACCGCTGCGCGGTGCTGGCCAAGGTGGCGGTCAGGGTGCTGGTCGCGGCGGCGCCGCTCCGGGCGTGCCGGTCAACATGGAAGGCGCGATGAAGCAGGCGAACGCCGCGCTGCGCGCACTGCGCAGCTCCGCGCTCGACGCATCGACGCAGAAGGCAGACCTCGAGGCCGTGCAGCGACTGCAGATGGGTCTCGTCGGGTCGAAGGGTGGCATCGCATCGGTGCCGATGTCGGACGCCGCAAAGGCGAAGTTCGGTGACGACAAGGCGGCGTACGAGCGCGAGTTCCGCAAGACGATGCTCGCCTCGATCCTCATGTCGTTCGAGGTCGAGCAGGCGATCCTCGATGGCGACGGCGCACGCGCGAAGGCAACGATCCAGAAGCTGCACGACACCGAGGAGACTGGCCACTCGCTCTTCCAGCAGGAGGGCGCGTACGGCGGATCCGCTCCGTCGGAGGGCGCCGCGCCGGCCGCGGGAGAGGGAGAGGGCGCTACCGAGGGCGGAGAGCGGCCCCGTGGCCGAGGTGGACGCGCGAACCGCCCGCCGGCGACCGAGTGAGCCACCGCGGCTTGGACCGCACGTACATCGTTGAAACCACGCCGCGGCGGCCCTTTCGGGCCGCCGCGGTTCGTTGGATCGTGCGCTGCGAAGGCCGCCTCTCGCGATTCGCGCCTCGCGCCACTCGACCCGGGGCGCACGCCCCATTCCGCGCCTTTGCCGCAGGCCGAGCCATATTCCGGATAGCAATGTCCGCGTTTGGTGGTATTCCTCCTTGCGTGGCGCCGGATTGGTGCCGCGAACACTCCGGAAGGACACGACATGTCGAATCACACCCGCACGATCGAGCAGCTCTTCGCACATCCGACCTCGCACAACATCCACTGGCGCGACATCGTGCACATGTTCGAATCGCTCGGCGGCACGACCGAGGAGACCAAGCACGATCACCTCAAGGTCAAGCTGGCCGGACACGAGATGACCTTCAAGATCCCGCACGGCGGCGGTCACACGCTGCAGTCGGACCACGAGATCTCGGCGATCCGCCGCTTCCTCCGCGAGTGCGGCTTCGCCCCCGCTGCCCACGCCGGCTAGGCAAACACGAAACTTCCAGCCCCTCGCGTCCGCGCGAGGAGGTACGCAGAGAGCGGACGGATTCCACCAGATCCGGCCGCTGTCTTTTTTGAGTCGGTGCGCATGATCGCGGTGTTGCGCTTGGCAGGACCTTCGACGAACGTCATCTGGAACCAAACAGACGCGAGATCCAACCGTCGCTCCGGCCGAGGCCCGAGCGCTCCCATTGCGATGCCGAGGGACGCGGCATCAGCACGAGTACCCCGAGGGTGAAAGCGGTCGCGCCCTGGATCGATCGCACAATCACGAACTCGAACTGCGATGCCGCGAGCACCCCGAGGAACGCCGCGATCGGAATGACCGCGATCGTCTCGCCCGGGAGCCGACGGAACGCGCCGCGCAGGCCGAGCACGATGGTCGCCCCGAGGAGCGCGAGACCCACGGCGCCGGACTCGAACAGCACGTCGAGGAGCGTATTGTGCGAGTACTGGATCTCGCGCGCCTCGACGATGCGCTCGCTCGCCGCGGTCTGCTCGGGCTCCGCAAGGGCAACGCGGTCGATCTCGGTGCGCCACGTGCCGCGACCGTGACCCACGAAGGGCGCCTCCGCGACCGCCTTCAGCGTGAGTCGCCACAGTTCCAGTCGACTCGAGGTGTAGTCGTTGAGGCGTTCGTAGCTGGCGAGCGACGAGAGCGACTCGAGGCGCTTCGCGGCGACGCCGCCTCCGAGGATGCTCGCTCCGATCGCGAGCGCGAGGAGGACCGGCGCGAGAATCGCAAGCGCAACCCGCACGCGCGGCCTCAGGAAGCGGAACCCGAGCACCGCGACCGCGAGGAGCGCGACGAGCGAACCGACGAACGGGGCGCGTTGCGTGAGCGATCCCTGCAGCCCGAGCGCGAGCAGCGCGAACGTTGCCCCGATGACGCGTGCGCCGCGCTCCGCCGAGACCGCCGCGAATGCGCCGGCAGCGACGAGCGCAACCAGCGTCCACTGCGTGCCGTCGGTCAGTTCCACCGAGAGCTCCGGCCAGACGGATGCGCGCAGCGCCGCACGCACGAGCATCGCCGTGACCTCGATCGCCCCACCGGCGACGAGGCCGAGGAGGAGCAGTCGCCACCGGTGCAGGACCGGCACGAGCATGAGCGGAAGAAGAAACCGCCGCTCTGGGACCAGCGCACCCAGATCACGCCATCCCTCGATCGGCGGCAGATGTGCGAGCGTGACCGCGGTGGTCCAGAGGAGGTAGAGAAGGAGACACGCGAGCGCCGGCGTCCAGAGCGCCGCGCGGATCACGCGCGCGGATGCGCGGAACCGGAACAGCACCACGAAGAGAACCAACGCGAAGAGGATCGATTCGAGGAGACGCAGCGTCGACAGCGACGCGGCCCACGCCGCGCCCGACCACGCGAGGACATCGGTGCGCGACGGGTCGGCGCGCTCGTACTCCTCGAGTTCGGACTCGAGCGAACGCGGAGGGATCAGGACACGCAGCCAACCTCGCACGTGAGAACTCCCCGGCAAGCCCGACGATCACACGGACGCGCGTACCGCCGTCCATTCCGCCGGCCCTCGGCGACGCGACGGCCCTCGGCGACGCAACGGGCCTCGTCGACGCGACGGGCCTCCCGCGTCGACGTCAGCGACGACCACCGCCACCACGCGCACCGCCGGCCGCTGGTGCGCGCGAGCCGCCCCAGGACGGACGGTAGCCGTAGTTGTACGACGGATGGAATCCGCTGTAACCCGCACGCGGCGCGGCGCCGTAGTTGCGGTTCACGGAGCTGTTGTTGAAGTCGCGGCTCGACTGCGTGTTCCAGCCGGTGCCGCGCGACGCGTTCGAACGGCTGCCGTTGTTCCAGTTGTAGGGCTGGTTGCGGGTGAGGTTCGGCGACTCGCCGCTGCCGGTGTTCCACTTCTGCCAGTCGGCCGGAGTCTTGTCCTGCGGCTCGTCGCCCGCGGCGTTCGCCGCGTTCCACTTCTGCCAGTTGGCCGGAGTCTTGTCCTGCGGCTCGTCACCCGCGGCGTTCGCCGCGTTCCACCGCTGCCAGTCGGCCGGAGTCTTGTTCTGCGGCTCGTCGCCCGCGGCGTTCGCGGCGTTCCACTTCTGCCAGTCGGCCGGAGTCTTGTTCTGCGGCTCGTCGCCCGCGGCGTTCGCCGCGTTCCACTTCTGCCAGTCGGAGCTCTCGCCCCACGGGTTGCTCGCGGAGCTGCCGGCAAGCGCGTTGTTTGCGCGGTTGTTCGCGTAGTTCTGGTGGTTCTGCTGCCAGTCGTTGCGCCAGTTCGGGTTCTGGTACGGATTCCAGTGATTCGACCACCACGACCAGTTGTGATAGCCGTACCACGAGTTGTAGCCCCAGCCCCAGCCCGACGACCAGTACGGGCACCAGCCCCAGCCGTCCCAGCCGTTGTCGAGGTAGTACGGCTGCACCGAGGGATACAGGTAGTTGTAGTCCGACGAGTAGCCATTCGGCGCGTACGTGCCGCTCTGGTTGTCGTAGAGCGCGTTCGCGCCGTACGTCTGCGGCTCGGCCTGATAGTTGTCGGCGGTCGTCGTGCTCGCACCGCTGCCTGCGTCAGACGATCCGTAGTTGTAGCCCGTGCCGTACACGGGCGTACCACCGTTGAGATACGTGCCGAGGTACCCCGACGTGTAGCCGAAGGTCACGCTGGTGAGTGCGCCACTCGACGGGTCCTTCGTGCTTCCGTACACCGACACGTAGGTGACCGGATAGTCCGGGCACGAAGGCGGAATCGCGTAGATCGCGGCGGGCACGTCGTCGGTGACCGTCCACGGCCCGGACGCCGCGGAGGACGTAAACCAGACGCCGGACTGGCAGCAGTAGAAGGCCGTGCCCACGCCGAGCACGGGCTCGGAGGCGTTGGTCGCGTAGCCGACCGATGCTGCGGCGCCCGAGCTCCCTGCCGGACGGAACGCGGGCTCACCCGCGTAGGTGACCGAGCACGTCGCATCCATCTTGACGGTCACGGTGCGCACTTCGCTCGCCGCGACGACTGCGGCCTTCGCCTCGGCGGTGCCGGGCACCGACGCACGCGCTGCGGCAAGTCGGCCCGACGACGGAAGCTGCGCAAACACCGCGGGAACCTGTTCCGGCGGCGCGTACTTCCACGGCGAACTTGGCGCGGCGTGGAACCAGCGTCCGGCCTGGAGCGTCCACCACTCGTTCGGGCTCGCCACGTGCAGGAGCACGCAGTTCGCGTTGGTCACCGCGAGGACTCCGGGAGCCGCGTCCATCATCTTGGGAGTCCCGTCGATCGCGATGAGGACGGTCGGCTCGGTCGCCACGACCACGCGCTTCGGAACTCCGGCCGGCGGCGTGGAGATCGCAGGCGCCGCGCCGGAAAGCGCGTCCGGCGCGGCCTTCGCGGTGCCGAGCGCGGCGACTGCATCCGCGGGCGGCGCATCGCACGAGGCGTACGTGCCCGTCAGCGTGTCGGAGCTCATCCAGACCGCGGTCGAACCGGGCGCACCTGCGCCGATCTCGACGAACCAGCGGCCCTCGGGCGATTGGAGCACGACGAACGCGGTGTTCTTCACCGACTTCCAGCCGTTCGTACCCGCGGGAACGAGGATCGGCTGACCGTCGATCGAGACAAGCACCGCGGCGACGTTCGAATCGACGAAGCGCGGCGGCTGGAACGAGAGACCGGGCGTGCCGGTCGAGCGCGCGTCGACGATCTGCATGTCCTCCACGAGGGTCGCGCGGTCGATCGTGAAGGCGACGCCGGTGAGGAGGCCCGAGAGCCGCGACGCGAAATCGGTGTCGGTGCTCCCGTCGAAGGCCGCGGACGCACAGGTGATGCCGTTGATCTCGAGTTCACCCGGAACGTCGGCGGCGACCGCCTGCGCGGAGAGCGTGGCGATGCCGTCGCGCGAGGAGGTCTTGCCATCGGCGCCCTGGCTCTCGACCGTGACGGCGGCGGACATCGTGAGCACGTCGCCGTTCAGCCGCTCGAACTGCGGCTGATACACGATGATCGCGTCGTTCCCGTCCTTCACCATCTGCGGCCACGCTGGTGTCGCGGCGGCGGTGGGAGTTCCCGCGGCTCCCTGCGGAGCCGCCGAGGCGAGGCCGGAGGAGGCCAGCGCGAACGACGTCGCGAGACCTGCGAGGAGGACGAACGATCGGGCGGCGGACTGCGGGGGCGAGCTGATCTGCATCGGCGTGTTGTACCACCACTGCGTCTGACTGGTCGGGAAACACACCTGATTCCGACGCGACGGTACGCTGCGCACGTGGATCCGCGAGGTTCAACCGACCCGACGCCGCACGACCCGCGCCCGCCGCGACGAGGACTCATCCTGCTCGCGCTGACGGGCAGCCTGTCGATGATCTTCGTCGACCTCACGGTGACGGCGGTCGCGGGGCCGAAGATCGGCGCCGATCTCGGACTCTCCCCGACGGGCATCGCGTGGATCGCGAACGCCTACATGGTGGCTCTTGCCGCCGCGATGGCGATCGGAGGACGCCTCGGCGACATCCTCGGCAAGCGGACGACCTTTCTTGCGGGCGTCCTCGGCTTCGCCGGAGCGAGCGCGCTCTGCGGCGCGGCGACCTCCGCCGAACTCCTCATCGCGGGTCGCGTCCTCCAGGGGCTCTCGGCCTGCCTGATGCAGCCGGCGTCGAGTGCGCTCGTCATCGAGACCTTTCCCCAGGGCGAACGAGGGCGCGCGATGGGCATCTACATCGGCGTCTCGATGTCGTTCTTCGCGATCGGTCCGGTCCTTGGCGGCCTGCTCTCCGAGTACGCGGGTTGGCGCTGGGTCTTCTTCATCAACCTCCCGATCGCGCTCGCGGCGATCGCGCTTGTCCTCGCCGCGCGAACGCCGAACCGCCGTTCGGAGGACCGCTCGCTCGACCTCGCGTCGGCGGGCCTCCTGGCCGCCGGCCTTCCGCTTGCGATCTACGCGCTGCAGGACGGCGCCGAGGCGGATCCGGCGACGGGCGCGCTCCGGATCCTGCAGCCGGCGCACCTCGCCATGCTCGCGGCCGGCGCGGTGCTCTCCGCGGTGTTCATCTGGCGGCAGCTGCGCGCCGCGCGGCCGCTCGTTCGGCTCGCGCTCCTCGCCGAGCCGCGTCTGCGCGCGAACGTGCTGCTGATCGGCATCATGCAGTTCGCGATGGCCTCGCTTGTCGTCCAGGGCTCGATCTACGCGCAGGACGTGCTCGGGTACAGCGCCGCGCAGGCAGGCATGTCGCTGATGCCGATGCTGATCCCGGTGATCCTCGTCGCGCGTCGTGCGGGCAAGCTCTACGACCGGATCGGCGTGCGCCCGCTCGCCCGCTTCGGAACCATCGTCGCCACCCTCGGACTCGCCACCTGGGGCACCGGCTCGATCGTGGTGTCCTACGGCGTGATCGCGACGGGCATGGCGCTCCTCGGTCTCGGCGTCGCGTTCATCATGTCGCCGGCGAACACCGACACGCTGTCGGGCGTCCCCGACGAGACGCGCGGGCAGATCTCCGGCATCGTGCAGACGTTCCGGCAGATCGGCGGCGCGGCCGGCGTGGCGTTCGCCGCGACCGTCGCAGGCGTGGCGCGCTCGGAGGGCAGCGCGCTCGCGTCCTCGATCGGCCTCGCGATCCTCGCGGGCGCCGTGGTCGCGGCGCTCGGGATCGCGGTCGCATGGACGATGCCGGACCGCCGCAGCGATGGCCCGGCGCTACCTTGAGCGCATGATCGAAGGCATGACCGCCCGCTCCGCGCTCGTCGCGGCCCCGCTCCTTCTCGTCGTCTCGAACATCTTCATGACGTACGCGTGGTACGGCCATCTGAAGGACTTCAAGTCGAGGGCCCTCTGGATCGCGATCGCCGCCAGCTGGGGCGTCGCCTTCTTCGAGTACTGCCTGCAGGTGCCGGCGAACCGGGTCGGCTTCGAGAAGGCGGGCTACTCGCTCGCCCAGCTCAAGGTGATGCAGGAGGTGATCACGATGCTCGTCTTCGCGGGCTTCGCGGTCCTCTACATGAAGGAGAAGCTGACGATGAACTTCGTGTATGCATCGCTCTGCCTCGTCGCGGCGGCGTTCTTCATGTTCCGCGATCTCAAGCCCGCGAACTGACGCCCGCGAAACGAAGCCCGCGAAACGAAGCCCGCGAAACGAAGCCCACGAAACGAAGCCCACGAAACGAAGGCTGCTCCCGATGCGGCGCGTGCGGTACGCTCCCGCGCATGGCGAGTCCGAAGCATGCATCGAATCACGCGCCACGGCACGCAGGCCACGGGGCTCGGCCCGCGCTCATGCGCTGGCTCGCCGATCTTCCGATCCTCCTCGCGTTGGCGACGGGCGGCGCGGTGCTCCTCCACTGGTCGCCGGCGGGCGCCATCGACAGTCCCGCGAACCTCGCGTGGAGCGTGTGGCTCGTCGCCTGCATCGTGGCGGCCGCCTTCCGGGCGATGGCGCACGCCGATGAACTGGCGGAGAAGTTCGGCGAGCCGCTCGGGACGGTGCTCCTCACGATCTCCGCGATCGTGATCGAGGTCGCGGCGGTCTGCGCGGTCATGCTCGGATCAAGCGGCGACCCAACGGTCGCACGCGACACCATGCTGTCGGTGCTCATGATCCTGCTCAACCTCCTGATGGGCGCGGTGATCGTGATCGGCGGCCTCAAGCGCGACGAGCAGGAGTTCAACGCGCAGTCGGCGAGCGCCTACCTCCCGATGATCATCGCGCTCGGCGCGATCACGCTGATCCTCCCGCGCTTCACGCGCAGCGAGCAGGGTGGATGGATGAGCGGCCCGATGGAGCTCTTCGTGGGCTCGGCGTCGCTCGTGATCTACCTCGTCTTCCTCTACTTCCAGACGACGCGGCACCGCAACTTCTACGCACACCACCGCATGACCGAGCGGGAGAGCGACGCGCGCAAGGAGGCGCACGCCGCGGGTGAGGCGCACGCTCCGGTCTCGGCGTGGCGCTCGGGCACGCTGCTCGTACTCGCGCTCGTTGGCGTCGTCGCGATCGCCGAGGGTCTCGCTGGCCGCGTGCAGGGACTGCTCACCGCGGCCTACCTGCCGACGGGCATCGGAGGCGTCTTCATCGCGGCGCTCGTCCTCGCGCCCGAAGGCCTCGCGGCACTCAAGTCCGCGTCGCGCGAAGACACGCAGCGCTCGATGAACGTGCTCCTCGGGAGCGCGCTTTCGACCATCGGCCTCACGGTGCCCGCGGTACTCACGATCCGCTGGCTCACGGGCGTCTCGCCCGAACTCGGCCTCGATGCCCCGTACATCGTGCTGCTCCTCACCACATTCCTCGTCGCCTCGGTCAGCCTGCGCGGAGGACGCGTGAACCTCATCCAGGGCGTGGTGCACATCCTCCTCTTCCTCGCGTTCCTCGTGACGATCCTCGACGAGGCGAGCGCGGCACCGCTCGGATAGCCGCGCCCCGCGCTGCTTCGGATTCGGTGGGCCGCCGGGTACACTCGCGGGATGCGATCCGTCCCGACCCTCTGCGCGCTCCTGACCGCCGCATTCCCGCTCGCCTCCACCCTCTCGTCGCCAACCGCCGTCGCGGCGGTGGATGCCACGGTCTCCGCGAAGATCGCATCCCCGAATCCCGGCCTCTCCCGCGCGCTCGATGCGGCGGGCGCGAACCGCGCCGAACTCGAGAAGGCGCTCGCCGGCGTTCCGGCCGCGCAGCGCGCCTCGCTCGAGTGGCTGATCGCGCACATGCCCGAGGCCGACCTCCGCACGCTCGATGCGGCGTTCCTGCTCGCGCACGTCGACGGCGCCTACACCGCGTGGAAGTCGGCACCCTGGAGCGCGTCGATCGACGAGGCCACGTATCTCGACGCGATCCTCCCCTACGCGAGCGTGAGCGAGAAGCGCGAGCTGTGGCTGCCCACCCTGCGCGCGAAGTGCCTGCCGATGGTCGAGGGGCTGCGCGACCCGGCGCTCGCCGCCGCGCGCCTCAACCAGCGCATCTTCCCCGAGTTCAAGGTTGCCTACTCCACCAAGCGCAAGCGCGCGGACCAGTCGCCGAGCGAGTCGATCGAGTCGGGGCTCGCCAGCTGCTCGGGCCTCTCGATCCTCCTCATCGACGCATGCCGGTCGGTTGGAATCCCGGCGCGATTCGTCGGTGTCCCGATGTGGACCGACGGCTCAGGCAACCACTCGTGGATTGAAATCTGGGATGGCGCCCGGTGGCGCTTCACCGGGGCCGCTGAGCCGACGGGCGACGAACTCGATGCGGGTTGGTTCTCTGGCCGTGCGAGTGGGCAAAACCGCTCGAAGCCCGAGCATGCGATCTACGCCGTCACGTGGCGCGACACGGGCGTTGATTTCCCGTTTGTCTTCGATCCCTCACGGCCGCGCGCGCGCGCCGTCGATGTCACCGACCGCTACGCGGGCAAGGCCACGGCGATCGCGGACGGCATGCAGCTGCTCCGCGTCTCGGTGCGCGATCCGCAGACGAGGCTGCGACTCTCCCGCGCGGTCGAGGCACGCGACGAGGCGAGCGGCTCGGTCGCAAAGGGCACCTCGAAGGACGAGCGCTTCGACCTCAACGACCATCTCGAGCTCGTCGTTCCGAAGGGCGGCTCGCTGACGTTCATCGTCGACGGCGTACCCGTCGAGAAGGCGACCTTCATCCGTGCCGGCGAGGAGATCCGCGAGGTGGTCCTCGAGGTGCCGTCGAGCGCCGCGCGCGCGTCCGCGCCGGGCGCCGTCTCGGGACGCATGACGACCCTCGCCGACGACGCCGACATCTTCCTCGACGCGGCGCTCATGCCCGCCGAGATCGTGGCTCCTGCCGAGGACGAGGAGGCGCGCAAGGATGAACGCGCGCCGAAATCGGGCGATGAACCGCTCTCCGCCGCCGCCGCGATCAAGAGCCTGCAGGCCTTCGTGAAGGACGGCGCCGTCGCCGACGTCGCCGCGCAGCCGTTCGCCGCCACGGCGCTCGACGCATCCACCGGCGCGAAGGACCTCGAGCGTGTCTCGACGATCCTGACGAAGGCGTACGAGTCGCAGATCCGTCGCGAGGATCAGAAGGAGTTCGAATCGAAGGTGCTCGTCGCCTCCGACGGCACGAAGATGCCGTTCTGGTACGCGGTCTACGGCGACAAGCCGAAGACCGGCCGCAGCCTCTTCATCTCGATGCACGGTGGTGGCGGCGCGCCCCCGAAGGTGAACGACCAGCAGTGGGAGAACCAGAAGAAGCTCTATCGGCCCGAGGAGGGCGTGTACGTGGCGCCGCGCGCGCCGACCGACACGTGGAACCTTTGGCACCAGGGACACATCGACGAACTGTTCCGCGAACTGATCCGCGACATGGTGGTCTTCGAGGACGTGAACCCTGACCGCGTGTACGTGATGGGCTACAGCGCGGGCGGCGACGGCGTCTACCAGCTGGCGCCGCGCATGGCGGATTCCTTCGCCGCGGCCGCGATGATGGCGGGCCACCCGAACGAGACCCGCCCCGACGGACTCCGCAACCTGCCCTTCGCGCTCTTCATGGGAGGCAAGGACGCGGCGTTCGACCGGAACAACATCGCGCGCTCCTGGAAGACGACGCTCGCCGATCTCGCCGCGAAGGACCCCGGTGGCTATCCGCACGAAGTCACGATCTACGAGGAGAACGGCCACTGGATGGACCGCAAGGACGCCGTCGGCGTGCCGTGGATGGCGAAGTACACGCGCAATCTCCGCCCGGAGCGCATCGTGTGGCTTCAGGACGACGTGACGAGCCCCCGCTTCTACTGGCTCGCGAATCCCGAGCCGAAGGGCGGGCAGCGCGTCGTCGCCGAGCGAAAGGGCCAGGAGATCACGATCCTCGAGGCTTCGGGCGTGTCGAGGCTCGCCATCCGCCTCGATGGATCGATGGTCGACCTCGCGAAGCCCGTCGTCGTGAAGGCGGGACCCGATCTCGGCGGTGCGACGCTCTTCGAGGGCGTCGTCCCCGCGACGATCGCCACGATGGCGAAGACCCTCGCCGAGCGTGGCGACCCGAGCGGCGTGTTTCCCGCCGAGATCACGGTCGACATTCCCACGAAGCCCTGATGCACACGATGCCCTGATGCACACGAAGCCCTGATGCACGCGAAGCCCTGACTCCCACAAGCCCCGAACGGCGCGCCGATCGTCCGACGAAATCAAGCGATCCTCCCCGTTTCCCACAGTTTTTGCATCGGCGAAGTCTCGGTCTCGTATGTTTCCTCCATGAACCTCCGCCTGACGGTGTCGCGTGTTGCGCTCGGCGCCGTTGTCGCGCTCTCCCTTGTCACTCAGCACGCATGGGACGAGCATGGCTCGATCGACAAGGCACTTGGCACCCTTGGCGATGTCCTGCTTCTCGCCGGGTGCGCCGGCCGGATCTGGTGCGCGCTCTACATCGCCGGTCGCAAGAACAAGGTGCTCGTCGACCGAGGCCCCTACTCGCTCACGCGCAACCCGCTGTATCTCTTCAGCTGCCTCGCGTTCATCGGAGCAGGACTCAGCTTCGAGTCATTCACCCTCGCGGCGCTCTTCGGGATCGTGTTCTTCGCCACCCACTGGCCGACGATCCACGTCGAGGAGCACCACCTGCGCTCGCTCTTCGGCGCCACCTTCGACGACTACGCCGCGCGCGTGCCGCGATTCCTGCCGCGCTTCGCGGGCTATCAGGGATCGGAGCTCCTCGAGATCAGGCCGCGCGTCTTCACGCGCACCCTGTTCGAGGCCTCGCTGATCCCGCTCGTCTATCTGGCGGCCCAGGCGATCGAGCGGGGTCACGAGATCGGCGTGCTGCCCACCTTCGTGCACCTCTACTGAACGGACCGCGCGGCGGTCATCGCCGCCGGAACGTCGACGCGGGCCTCATCGCGCGGCTCACTTCGCGCCCGCGTCCCTCGTCGCACCCGCGATGTAGCGCTGCGCCGCATCGGCGAGCGGACCGTCCTTGAGCCCGGCGGCGCGCGCCTGCGCAAGCGAGTCGGCTGCGGACGCGCCCTTCGCCCGCGCGAGATACGAACCCCACACCATGCCGCAGGTCGACGCCGATCCGCAGTACATCAGCGTGGGGCCGCCATCGCGGTCGACCTCGCGGGCGAAGGCGTCGATGTAGGCGTTCGAGAGCGTCTCGGCGTTCACCGGCATCTCGACGAACGCGATCCCGAGCTGCTTCGCCAGCGCACGCGGGTCGTAGCCCCGCGCCGCAAGCGTCTCGTCGGGGGTCTTGAGCGCGATGATGCGCGTGACGCCACGCGCGGCGAGCGCGCGCATGCCTGCTTCGGTCGGCCAGCCGGCGAAGTACATCGCACCATTCGAGTGGAGGTTGTTGAACTCGCGTGCGAGCTGCGCGTCGCTCACCGGCTGCGCCATCGGCGGAAGCGGCGGCGCGGAGGTGGCGACCAGCGTCATGCCCTCCGGCTGGGCGATCGGTTTCGGCGACGAGTCGTTGGCTGCGCCGCCCGTCGCACATCCCTGAAGCCCGAGGACAGAGAGCCCGAGGACAGAAAGCCCGAGGAATGAAAGCCCGAGGAATGAAA
>JAJTGL010000053.1 GCA_021297795.1 Planctomycetaceae bacterium | reverse complement strand
CCGGGCCCGAGCGCGACGATACGGTCGCCGGCGAAGTTGAGCCCGACGATCGATGCTCCGGGCGCGATCTTCTTCTGCTCGGTGCCGTCCCACTTGACCGTGTAGATGCCGCGGTCCTTGCCCTCGGTGCCGACGAACACGATGCGCTCTCCGGTCGGGAGGATCTCGAGATTGGTCTCGTCGCCGGGAAGCGTCGTCACGCGGCGGACGCGCAGATACGCGTCATCGAGTTCAAGTCCCTCGAACGGATCCTTCGGTGTGGATGTGGCGTCGGGCTTCGTTTCAGGTGTGGCCTCGGGCTTCGACTCGGGCTTCGTCTCGGGTGCGGCGGCGACTGGCGGCTCGGCTGCTGCCGCGTTCGTCGCGGACGCCGGGTTTTCGGCCGTGACCTCGGATGCCTTCGCTTCGGGAGTCTTGGCCTCGGGAATCTCGGGCTCGGGGATTTTGGGCTCGAGCGGCTTCCGCTTCTTGTGCGCCTCCGCGCCATCCTTGAAGTACTGCTCGAGATCGCGCGCCGAGTAGCCCTCGAGATCGCGATCGAGCATCACCACCCACACGTCGAACTCCTCGTTCGTGCGCTCGCTGGTGAACGCGAGCATGCGACCGTCGGCCGAGAAACGCGGGTTGCCGTCGTTGTCGGGGTGACGCGTGATGTTGACCGCGGGCTTCGATCCATCGGCCGCCAGGATCCAGATGTCCTTGTTGAAGTCCTGATCGCTCTCGGCGAGCGCGATCATCTTGCCATCCGGCGAGAACACGACCTCGGTCTCGTCGTCCCAGCCCGGGTGGATCACCTTCACCTCGCCCGTCGCGAGATCGAGCCGCGCGAGATCCGCGAGGTTGCGCATGAAGAGGAGCGCCGTGCCATCGGGCGACGCGACGGGTCGACGGTCGTTGTCGGGTCCGGCGACAAGCGGCGTGACCTCGAGGCGAATCGCGTCGGCCCAGCGCGCCGGATCGAACTTCGAATCCTTCTTCTTCTCGCCGTTCTTCTCGCCGTTCTTTTCGCCTTCCTTCTTCGCGTCGGGCTTGTTTTCAGCCTTCGACGCGACAGCGGCATCCGGCGGCGCGGGAGTATCAGACTTCGGAACCTCAGACTTCGGAACCTCAGACTTCGGAACCTCAGACTTCGAAACCTCGGGCTTCGGAGCGTCCGACTTCGCTGCCGCAGGCTGCGCGGCATCGGTCGCGGGAGTTTCGGACTTCGGCGTTTCGGACTTCGGCGCGTCCTGCTTCGGAGCCTCCTCCTTCTTCGGCTTCCCGCGCTCGCGCGCCTCGGAGCGCGTCTCCGCGACCTTCGCCGCGAACAGCGAGTCGCCACCACCGTCCATGTCGCTCGCGAAGTAGAGCGTCAGGCCATCGGCCGACCAGCAGAGGTCGCGCTCGCGGCCCTCGCCCTCGGTCACGCGCCGCGTCGGCGCCTTGTCGTCGGTGGCGCGCACGAAGACATCGCCGTCGGCGACGAACGCCATCGTCTTTCCGTCGGGCGAGAGCGCGATCTCGCTCGGCGCGCGCCCGACCTGCTTGAACTCGCGGTCGACCAGCGTGTCGGCCGCCGCGGTGAACGCGAGCTTCTCCGGCGTCGCGCCCTCCTTCGAGAGGTCGATCCGCCAGAGATCGCCGAGCACGGCGAACACCGCGCTCCTTCCGTCGGCCGAGACCGCGAGGCCATGGATGTCGCTGCCCGAGAAGTCGGTGAGGCGCCGACCGGAATCGAGACCGTCGCCCACCTTGGCGCGGAAGAGATTCACCGTGCCGGTGCCGCGATCGGAGAGGTAGACGTATTCGTCGGCCGAGATGAAGCGCGGCATGCCGTCGTTGCCGTCGTACTTCGTGAGCGGCGCGAAGGTCCTGCCGGCCACGTCGAACATCCACACGTTCCGGTTGTCGGGTCCGTTGTAGCCGCGGCGCGACCAACCCGACCCACCGCGCTCGAAGAGGACGCGCGCGCCGTCGGCCGATGCGTTCGCGGCGCCACCGAAGGCGTCGTGCAGGCGGACGGGCGTACCGCCGTCGACCGACACGACGTACGGGCGCGTGCTCCGGTAGAGATCGCCCTCGATCGTGGTGTCGATGAAGATGGTGGGCTTTCCGGCAAGCAACCCGACCGACGCAAGCGAGAACGGCGCGTCGAGCTCGGTGAGCTGCCGCAGATCGCTGCCGTCGGTCGCCATCGACCAGAGGTTGCGCACGCCCTCGCGATCGCTCTCGAAGACGATGCGCGCGCCGTCGGGCGTGAAGGCGCTGCGATTCTCGACCGCAGGGTTTGCCGTCAGCCTGAGCGCCGCACCCCCCACGGCGGGCGCGCTCCAGAGGTCGCCGCGCCACGTGAAGACGACGGTCTTTCCATCAGGCGAGAGCGCGGGGTGCCGCGGTAGATCGACCGTCGCCGCGTGGGCGACGGCAACAAGCGAGGCGGTGCAGACGGGCGAGAGGACGCGAAGGAGGCGCGCGGCGTTCATGCAGTTCTCCGGACACGCGGGCACTTGCCGCGGGGCGTTGGGCACTGGTGGCGCTGTCGCGCCGGGACTTCGGATCCAGCGGTCCTGGATCCGGGAACCACCGTCGCGGCGCGTGCCGCGAGGGAGGGGGCGCAGTCTACGCGTTCGTCCCGGAGGGGTTCATTCGGCCGCGGTTTGTGCGGCCTGCTTCCGGGAAAATCGCGTCGATTCGGCATCTTCGCCAAACCCTGCACGGGTTTCATCCGATCCGACGGAGGAGCGCAGTCCGCTCCCGACGACGGCCACCCGAGTTTTCCGTCCGGTCGGTCCGGCCGCGTCTTGCCCTCGAATGTTCCCAGTCTTTCGGAGCGTCCCCCATGAGTTCCAACCGCCCCTCGCGCAACCCCCAGCAGATGCGCTCGCTCATCCAGAACATGGGCCGGTCGATCGACGAGGCCCGACTGCGTCGGCTTGGGCCGTCCCTCGGCACGTCGGGTATGCAGGGCACGCGCTCGCCGATGTCGTCGCAGGGTCTCGATACCCGCATCGGCACCTCATCGTCGACCGACGCCCCCACGACCGGCTCCGGGAGCACGCCCGCTTCGAACTCGCCGCCGCCGATCCGCTCGGCGACCGAGATGTTCACCGACAGTCAGCCGCGCCTGAAGGCGCGACCCAAGCGCGCGAGCTGAGCCGTCTCTACCCGCGCCCCGCGCGCGGGGCCGTATGCTGCGGACATGTCCACGCAGCCGACCGGTTCGAACGCCACGCACGCCACCCCGGGCCCCGCCGACACCATGCGGCCGGAGAGCCTCGCGTTCCTCAAGGAACTGCTCGATACGCCAAGCCCGTCGGGCTTCGAGCGCGATGGTCAGCGCGTGTGGCTCGCCTATGCGCGCAGGTTCGCGTCGAAGACGTGGAACGATCCCTACAACAATTGCTTCGCGTCCTTTGGTCCGGAAGGCGACGGCATCCCGACGCTCGCCGTCTGCGGCCACGCCGACGAAATCGGCCTGATGGTCAACCACTTCGATGAGAAGGGCTTCATCTACTGCAAGGCGATCGGCGGCATCGACACGGGCTCGATCGTCGGCAAGCGCGTCCAGTTCCGCTCGTCGATCCCCGGTGTGAAGAATCCGGTCGTTGGCCTGATCGGCGCGACCGCGATCCACCTCCAGGACAAGTCGGTCGAGGGCAAGGTGCGCAAGATGCACGAGCTCTTCATTGACATCGGCGCCGCGAACGGCGACGAGGCGAAGCAGCGGCTTGCGATCGGCGATGCCGGCGTCTTCCTCGACGGCTTCATGCACCTGAGCGACGACCTCGTGGTCGCGCGCGCTCTCGACAACCGGATCGGCACGTGGATCGCGGCCGAGGCGCTGCGTCTCGTGGCCGAACGCGCGAAGGAACTCAAGGTGCGCGTGGTCGCGGTCTCGACGGTGCAGGAGGAGGTCGGCCTGCGCGGCGCGCAGATGATCGCCCGCACGCTCGCGCCCTCGGTCGCGCTCGTCACCGACGTCGGACACGCCACCGACAGCCCCGGCATCAGCCATGCGCAGCACGGGCTCTTCAAGCTGGCGGGCGGACCGAAGATCGCCGTCGGCGGCGCGATGCAACCCGAGGTGGTGGCGCGGCTCGCCGAGGTCGCGGCCGGTCTCTCGATCCCGCTCCAGCGCGCGGCGACGCCGGGCGGCTCGGGCACCGACACCGACGCCATCTTCGTCCAGGGCGGCATCCCATGCGGTCTCGTGTCGCTCCCGATCCGGTACATGCACACGACCGTCGAGATGACGAGCCTGCGCGACCTCAATCGGATCGCGCATCTCTTCGCCGGATTCGCACTGTCGATGAAGCCGGGCGAGCAGTTCACCGGCGTTCTCTGATGCTCGTGTGATTACGCGCGCTGGCGCTCGCGGCGGGCTCGCGTCCCCGACGCCTTCTTGGACGCCTTGCCGCCTGATTTGGCGTCCGACTTCGCCGCGATCGATGTGCGTCGCTCACCCTTCAATCGGTACGCGATCGCCGGCGGGAAGTTGCCGAGGATCAGTTCCTTGCTGCCGTCGTGGTGACGACGGAGCGACTGGCCGTAGGCATTGATCCGCTTGAGACGCGCGCGACCGGCGCTGTCCATGATCGGACCCTTCAGCACACGCACACCGGCGTACTCGAAGTACACGAGCTCGCCGTCGTCCTTCAGGAGCTCGAACATGCGGCGGAAGATCTGCCGCATGAGCTTCGGCGGAAAGTTGTTGAACGGCAGACCGCACACGATCACGTCGAACGGGCCTTCGACGCGGGCCTCCTCGATCGGGGCGCAGTGCAGCCGGACCGTGACGTTCGGATGGCGGTCGCGGTAGCCCGAAAGGAGGTCCTTCTCGAGCTTGCGGCAGAAGTTCCGGTTGATCTCGACCATCTCGAAGTGGTCGCCGGCCCGGAGCTTGCGCAGGATCGACTTCGTGAAGGGACCGGTACCCGGGCCGACCTCGAGGACGCGGCGCGGACCGTCGATCGCGGCGATCGCGCTCGTCATCGCCTGGGCCAGGATCGGCGACGACGGCCACACGGAACCAGTGTGTCGGAAGTCGCGGCGAAGCGGACGCACCCCGGAGCAGGCGAAATCTCCGTACATTCACCCCGCTCGCCTCCCTCCCGACTCCGAGAACCGACATGGCACTCGTCAACGAGAACTACCTCAAGCTCGCGGCTGGATACTTCTTCCCCGAGATCTCCCGGCGCGTGAACGCCTTCGCCGCGGAACGCCCCGACCTCGCCAAGGAGATCATCCGCTGCGGGATCGGCGACGTCACCGAACCGCTGCCGCCGAGCGCGATCCGCGCGATGCATGCGGCGACCGACGAACTCGCGAACCGCGCCACCTTCAAGGGCTACGGCCCCGGAACGGGATACGAGTCGGTGCGCGCCGCGATCGCCGAGGGCGACTTCCGCTCGCGCGGGATACCCGTCGCCGACGACGAGATCTTCCTCTCCGACGGCTCGAAGTGCGACTGTGGCAACATCCTCGAGATCCTCGCCGCCGGAAACCGCGTGGCCGTGACCGACCCGGTGTACCCGGCGTATGTCGATGCGAACGTGATGTTCGGCAACACCGGCGCCGCGCTCGCGGGCGGGGGCTACGAAGGCATCGTCTACATCTCCTGCACCGAGGAGAACGGCTTCCTCCCCGAGGTTCCGGACGAGCGCGCGCCCGCACCCGACATCATCTACCTGTGCTCGCCCAACAACCCGACCGGCACGGTGATGGACCGCCCGCTCGTCGAGGCGTGGGTCGCCTATGCGCTCCGGCACCGCGCGATCATCTTCTGGGACGCCGCATACGAGTGCTTCAACCGCGGCGGCGCGCCGAAGTCGATCTACGAGATCCCAGGCGCGCGCGAGTGCGCGGTCGAGTTCCGTAGTTTCTCGAAGTCGGGCGGTTTCACCGGCGTTCGCTGCGGCTACACCGTGCTGCCGAAGTCGCTCCACGCCTACACGCGCACCGGCGAGGCGGTCGCGCTGCACCCGTTGTGGACGCGGCGGTGGAACACCCGCTCGAACAACGTGAGCTACGCCGTCCAGCGCGGCGCCGAGGCGCTCTACACGCCCGAAGGCAAGCGCGAGATCGCCGCGCTCGTCGACTTCTACATGGGCAACGCGCGCGTCCTCCTCGAGGGTTGCCGACAGCTTGGCTGGAAGACCTGGGGTGGCGACAACGCGCCGTACGTCTGGTGCAAGGTGCCCGATGGAAGCGACAGCTGGTCGTTCTTCGAGCGGCTCCTGCGCGAGGCGCGCGTGGTGACCACGCCGGGCGCCGGCTTCGGTCGCTGCGGCGAAGGCTACTTCCGCATCAGCGCGTTCAACTCGCGCGCGAACGTCGAAGAGGTGGTGCGACGGCTTGGCGCAGTGGCGTGCGCGGTGTGAGAGGTTGGCGCGTGGCGTGACGCACGTGTCTCGCGTGCGTGCATTCGCGGACCTTCGATCCATCGCGCTCGATGGTGCGCGCATCACCGTTCTTTCGCCCGATTTCACTTGGATTCCGCGTCCGAGAGGTTATTTTTCGCCGCCGCTTCTGACTTGATCGGGGCGGCATCGTCCACCGTCCCGCAACGCCCACCATGCGCGAACCCCAGCACCATTCGATTCGCCGGCCGGATCTTCGCCTCGTCGCGACCACCTGTGCCGCGCTCGCGCTCGCGCCATCGGCACTGGCGGGTGGCGAACCGCCCGTCCCCGGCCGCGTGCGCGCGTGGCAGAACGCCCCCGGGTACTGGCCGACGATCATCCAGCAGGTGGAATCGCTTGGCCAAGCGTCGGGCCTCGCTGCGCACAGCCTCGATGCGTCGATCACCTCGCCGTGGGGCTACGCAGTCAGCATCCGCCCGGACGGAACGCTCGGCTGCGCGGGCAACTTCTCGTGCGGCCCGTGCGCCAACCTTCCCACGAACCCCCTGCCGTTCATCGCGCTCGCCGCGGGTGCCCGCGCGGCCGGTGCGATCGACTCGAGCGGCGCCGTCACCACCTTCGGCCTCTCATCGACCTCGTGCTTCCAGCCGCAGCATCTGCCGCCCGCCGATCTCGGCGCGTGCGCGAAGCTCGCCGCCGGCAGCAACCACTTCCTCGCGCTGCGCACCGACGGGGCCGTGCGCGCGTGGGGCGTGCCCGACACCTCGGGGTACAACGTGCATCTCGTGCCGCCCGATGCCGCGGCTGCCACGGATATCGCGGCGTTCGGCTCGACAAACCTCGTGCTCCGACCAAACGGCACGATCTTCGGATGGGGCCTCTCGACGCCGCTCACGGGCGCACCCGCGAATCTCACGCAGGTGACGGACATCGCGCTCGGCGGCACGCACACGGTCGTGCTGCGCGCCGATGGCTCCGTCCTCTGCTGGGGTGGCACGAACTCGAGCGGTCAGACCACCGTGCCCGCGAACCTGTTGGCGGTTCCGGTCGTGAGCGTGCACGCAGGCGAGAAGATCTCGGCGGCGCTTCGCGCCGATGGAAGTCTCGTCACCTGGGGTTTCCCGGGAAACATGCCGGCACTTCCGCCGGTTCGGTCGGTCGCGCTCGGCACCTTCTTCAGCTCCGTGATCGTTGATGCAGATTGCAACGACAACGGTGTCGACGACGCGACCGAACTCGCCGGCAACGACTGCAACGCGAACGGCGTGCACGACGCATGCGACATCGCGCTCGACCGGCTCGAGGACTGCGACGGCAACGGCATCGGCGACTCGTGCTCGGCGGAAGAAGCGGTCGCGCTCGCATCGCCGTCGCTCTCGCCGTTCGGCTATGGAACGCTGTCGACTTGGACGATTCCTGCCGCGAAACGCGCGCTCTACCCGGTGACGCTGCGCGTGAAGGCCTTCGGCGACCTCGGCGGCGGCGCCGAGCAGTGCCTTGTGAGGGTCGGCTCGACGCTCGTCGACACCTACACCCAAGCACCGGATTGCACCGTGGTCGACTGGCGGACGATCACGGTTCCTGCGAGCGTCTTCAACGCGGCGATCGATGCGAGCGGCGCCATCGCGATCTCCGCGACCGGCACGATCGCGGTCGATCCGAACGGTTGCTTCTACGGCACCCGCGTGCAGTTCGACCTCGCGTACATCACGAACACGCCCGCCGACTGCAACGCGAACGGCCTGCTCGATGTCTGCGAGATCGCGGGCGGATACGCGATCGATGCGAACAAGAACGGCGTCATCGACGGCTGCGAGAGTTCGGACGGCGGTTGCGCGGGCGACATCGACCGCGACGGCGAGGTCGGTTCCGCGGATCTCTCGCTGCTGCTCTCGGCGTGGAGCAATCCGAAGGCGGCGGCCGAGGCTGATCTCACCGGCGATGGCGTGATCGACGGCGGCGACCTGAGCATCCTGCTCGAGGCGTGGGGAGCGTGCGAGCCATGATCGGTCGCATGAACCCGGTTCCATGCGCCGCCTTCGCAGCGCGCCTCGCCGCAGCGCTGAGCACGCTCGCGCTGGGCACCGCCGCACTCGCAGGTGACGGCCTCAACCTTCCGATCGTGCGCGCGTGGGGAAACTCATCGCTCATCCAGCCGCCAACAGACCTCGGACCGGTCGTGCTCATCAAGGCCGGCGACAACTTCGCGTGCGCGCAGCGACCCGACGGCACACTACGTGCCTGGGGACAGAATCTCTACGGGCAGAACACCGTGCCCGCGACGATCGGCGCCGTGGTCGAGTACGCGATCGGCGGAAATCACGGCGTCGCGCGGCGCGCCGACGGCTCGGTCGCGTGCTGGGGCCGCAACACCGATGGCCAGGCAACGCCGCCCGCCGGGCTCGTGGCCACCGGGATCGGTACGGCGTACTACGCGAGCTACGCGGTCGACACCGCGGGACAAGTCGTCTGCTGGGGCAGCAACTTCTACGGGCAGTGCACGATTCCAGCCACGCTTGGCGCCGTCACGCAGATCTCGGGCGGCGAGCGGCACACGATGGCGCTGCGCGCCGACGGCTCGGTCGTCTGCTGGGGCACGAACAACGCAGGGCAATGCAATGTGCCGGCGACACTTGGCACGGTCACCGCGATCGCGGCAGGAGGCCTGCACTCGATCGCGCTTCGACCGAACGGTACCGTCGCCTGCTGGGGACGCAACACCGAAGGCCAGTGCACGATCCCGACCGGCCTGACGAACATCGTCGAGATCGCGGGTGGAGGTCTGCACACCGTGGCCCGCCAAGGGATCGGCTACGCGATCGGCTGGGGAAATGGGAATCTGCCCGGCACGACGCTTTCGCCCGCCGCGACGATCGGCGCCGGCCTCTTCTCGTCGTTCACGATCAACGAGGGCGACTGCGACGGAAACGGCGTCCTTGACACGACCGAGATCACGGGCAACGACTGCAACAACAACGGACGCCACGACACATGCGAGGCGCTCTTCGATGTGCTCGAGGACTGCAACAACAACGGACTCGGCGATGCGTGCGAGCAACAGCTGACCGTCGATGTGCAGTCTCCGGTGCTCACGCCGTTCGGGTCAGGCGCGCCCGTTTCATGGACCGTGCCGAATGCGGCACCCGCGGCCGCCTCGCTGCGAATCTCGGTGCGCGCGCTTGCCGATCTTGGCGAACCGCTCGAGACCGCGCGGCTCTTCATGGATGGCTTCGACCTCGGGCCCGTGCTCGAAACCGCGCCCAACTGCCTGCTCACCGGCTGGCAGTCGGTCTGGATCTCGATCCCACTCTTCAACCTTGCGCTTGAAGACGACGGCGAAGTCGAGTTCCGACTCGTCGCATCGGTCGCGGTCGATGGCGGCGCGTGCCCAACGGGCTCGACCGTGGAGTTCGACCTCGACTACACCGCGGCGACTGCAGCCGACTGCAACGCGAACGGCCTGCTCGACTCGTGCGAGATCGCGGCGGGCTACGCCACCGATGCGAATCGCAACGGCGTGATCGACGCGTGCGAGAAGGGTCTTGGCGGCTGCACCGCCGATCTCGACGGCGACGGCGAGGTCGGTGCCACAGATCTCTCGGGCATGCTCGACGAATGGGGCAGCGCACCGAAGGGTTCGAACGCGGACCTCGACGGCGATGGCGCCGTCGGCGCCTCCGATCTCTCGCTCCTCCTCGCGGCATGGGGGGCGTGCGGATGATCGACGCGAAGCGCTTGACTTCCGCGCACGCGATCGCGCTGCTTGCGGCTCCGTTCCTCGCTGCTTCGTTCCTTGCGGCTTCGATCCTCGCATCAGGCGCCGCGTTCGCAGGCGACGACGGTCCGCGCACGCGCATCGTCACGTGGGGTTCATCCGTTGCCACCGCAGCCACGCTGCCGACCGACATCCCCGCTCCGATTCTCGGCATGGCGGCGAGCCGCTCGGTGTCGTACATCGTCGACGCGAACGGGCGGCTCATCGTCTGCCCGCTGGGCGCGCCCTCTCCGCTGGCGGATGTTCCGTACATCGCGGTCGCCGCGGGCACCGACTCGACGGGCTTCGACCATGTGCTGGCGCTCAAGCCCGACGGAACCGTCGTCGCCGCCGGCAGCAACGGATCGGGGCAGGCAAATGTGCCTGCGGACTTGGCAAGCGTCGTGAAGATCGCTGCGGGGCCCAACATCTCGGGTGCGCTCAAGAGCGATGGCAGCATCGTTCTCTGGGGTAGCGCGAGTTCGCTTGCCATCCCTGCTGGGCCGTATGCCGACTTCGCGCTCGGAAAGGAACTCAACTCGGGCCGCATCGTCGCGCTCCGTACGAACGGCACCGTCGTCTCGCTGAACGCAGCACCTCCGGCAGGCCTCCGCAACGTGGTCGAGGTCGCGGCCGGCGCCGCGTTCTTCGCAGCGCGCCGCGGCGATGGTTCGCTTGCGTGTTGGGGCGACAACACCTTCGGGCAGTGCAATGTTCCCGCGGGCATCGGCCCCGTGATCTCGGTCGACGCCGGCAAGAACTTCACCGTCGCCGTGCGTGCCGACGGCTCGCTGCGCGCGTGGGGATCGAACAGCCAGGGCGAGACGCGGGTGCCCACCAACTTCGGCCCGGCGACGCGCGTCCGATGCGGCGAACTGCACACGATGGTGTTGCTCGCCGACGGAAGCGTGCGCGCCTTCGGGATCGACGCCGGCAGCCCTGCGCTTGCGATTCCACGGGCCATCGGGCCACAGCCGCGAATGGCGCACGCGCGCGGCGACACCACCACCGCGCTCTGCGGCGATGGAAGCCTTCTCTCGTGGGGTCGGTTCGGCTCGCTTCCGCCGCCCGAGGACTCCATCGACTTCGATCTCTCGGAAGGCCTCAGTGGCGGTGGGCGCACCTTCATCGGTCGCCGCGCCGATCTCTCGGTGTGGAGCCGCTACGCCTCGCAGCAGCCAGCCGCACTCAACGCCGCGATCTCGGTGACGGCCGGCGCCGACTTCTGCGCGGCTGTACGCACCGATGGCACGGTGTTCGCGTGGGGCCCGAACATCCAGATGTCGACGGTGCCGGCCTCGATCGGTCTCGCCACGCGCGTTGATGCGGGAGATGGCTACGCGCTCGCGCACCGGACGAACGGAACGCTCGGCTCGTGGGGCGCGGCGAGCCTTGCGCCACCGTCGACGCTCGGCGTCGTGACCAACTTCAGCGCGGGCCTCAATCATGCCCTGGCGCGGCGCACGAACGTACTCCTGACCGGCTGGCCGACCTCGCTCACGGAAGCTCAGATTCCAGCGGATCTCGGGCCTGTCACCGCCTTCTCGGCAGGTGCAAGCACCAGCGTCGCCATCCGTGCCGACGGCTCCGTGCGCGCGTGGGGCTGCACCACCGGCGGCACCTGCCAAGGGAGCGTCGCGACGATCGTGCAACCGACACTACCGCCGGTATCGTCGATTTCCGTCTCGTTCGCGCATGTCGTCGCCATCGTCGATGATGACTGCAACCGCAACGGCATCTCGGATCTCGAGGAACTCGAGGGTCACGACTGCGACGGCAACGGCGTGCACGACTCGTGCGACGCGCTCCTCGGCCGGCTCGAGGACTGCAACGGCAACGGCGTCGGTGACGCCTGCGAGAAGCTATTGTCGATCGACCGCACGTCGGAGCAGTTCACGCCTATCGGCGTCGATGCGCCCGCGGCGTGGACGATCCCCGCCGCGGCGCGCGCCGCGACGCCCGTCGCGATCGATGTCCGTGCGCGCGGCGACTTCGGCGCGGCGCTCGAGTTCGTCACCGTCGCGTGCGGCGAGGTGGAACTCGGCACGGCATTCGCCGCGGGCGGCGAGTGCAACGTGATCCTGCCGTGGCGCACCTTCACCATCCCGGCGAACACCTTCAACGGCGAGATCGCGGCAGACGGCGGGCTCACGCTGCGTGCAACCGCGTCGCTCGCGGTCGATCCGGAGGGCTGCACCATCGACTCGTGGCTTGAGTTCCGCGTGCGCTACTTCTCCGCGACGAACGTCGACTGCAACGCGAACGGCATCGTCGACAGCTGCGAGATCGAAAGCGCACCCGGCGCCGACGCAAACCGCAACGGCATCCTCGACCTCTGCGAGGCGCCGTTCGCCGACTGCCCGGCCGACTTCGATCGCGATGGCGACGTCGGCACGTCGGATCTCTCCGTCCTGCTCGCGACGTGGGGTACGGCGACGACGCTCCCGGGCGTCGACATCGTCACCGACGGCATCATCGACAGCGCGGATCTCTCGGTGCTGCTCCAGAGCTGGGGCCCCTGCTCGCGGAAGTGAGCCCGGACCGCATCCGCCTGCGCTGAGGAACGACCAACGCGAAAACGCACAGCGCCGACCTTGCAGTCGGCGCAGTGCGAGAGAGAGGAGAAGATGCGTCGTCCGTCCCGCGGGTCCTGTCGTTTCGTCGGCCGTCCCGAGCCGTTGCGAAACTCCGCGGTGGAGACATCATGAGAACGCATATCTCCCGATCGCGGTTCGCCATTTTCATCGGGTGTACGCCCCAATCGATCCGACGGACCGTGGAGGCCCCCGCCAACGCCCGGTGATGCACCGTCCAGAACGATTGGTCCGAGGAAATCACGCGAAATCCGCCCGGCGCGCGAACCGGTCCTCCGCGCGGCGCGCTACCAACCCTGCCGCCTCCGGGAAGGAATCCACGCGCGCAGGACCGGGATTCCGCAGTTGTTTCCAGAGCTTCCTCCGTGAGTTTCGGACGGAGCGAGACGGACAGGATGCAGGGAAGTCCTTCATGTACGCCCGACTCCCGGCGGCCATGAAGGCGAGGGCCGTACTCAACCAAGTTCCTTCGCGAGGGTGCCACCACCCGACCGGGTTTCACGCCGCACGCTTTGTCGCGGGTGGAGTCGCACGGTCCTGACGTGGGCGGCCCTCTCGAAAACCAGAACGCCGGCGGAGAGACCCTCGACGGGTTTGGACAAGAACTTGTGGACAGGTTCTCCGGGCAGGAACCCGGTCCAGCGCGATACGCCAGCGAGTGGCGGCCCTTCCCGAGGCGACACTTCTTTCTCCCCTACGGGCCCCGCGTGTGGTTGGCGGGGCCTGTTGATTTGCGGCTTCGCGCCGCCTTCACGCGCGGTGCAGCCGAACCACACCATGTCCATTCAAGCGAACAGCCCGCGGCATCCTGCCGCGGGCGTGTTCGATTCCGTCGCGATGTGGCTCGGGCCGGTGGGCCCGGTTCACACGCGAGCGGACAGGATGTTCGAGGGGCCACCGCGACCGGCGAGGTTGCCCGCGCCCTGCTGGAAGAGCTGCGAGATGCGGTCCATGCCGTGCAGATCGGGCGCCGGACGCTTGCCGAGGAATGTCTCGATCCAACGGGCGGCGAAGGAGTTCGGATTGGCGTTCGGATTGCGCTCGGTGAAGCGCTCGAAGTGCGCGTTCAGCGCCTTCTCGAGCTCCTCGCGGCCGACGGTGCCATTCTGGTCGAGGTCGAGCTGCCGGAAGATCCGGCCGTTGTCCTTGAAGTCGCCCGACACGATCGAGCCGTCGCCGTCCTCGTCGCGCGCCTGCATGGCGACATCGACGATCGCGCCGATGACCTGGGCCTTGGTCGATTCGTCGGCACCGGCCGGCGTCGACTGACCGTTGAGCGCGTGCGCGAGATCGGTGGCGTCGACGATGCCGTCGCCGTTGGCGTCCTGCGTGCCGGACTGACCCCAGCTGTTCAGCACCGCACCCGCGCCCGAGTTCTGCTCGGCGGACGCAAGCGCCAGATCCTGGGCATCGACGATGCCGTCGACGTTGAGGTCACCCTCGGCGTTCGACGTGCCCCAGTGCCGGAGCACGGTGGCGATGTCGACCTGCTGCTGGGCAGGACCGCCGGTCGCCGTCGGAGGGAGCGAACCCGAACCGGGCGCAGCACCGGGCTGGGGCTGCTTCGCCAGCGTCTGGGGAACAAGACGCTGGATCTGGCGGTTGGGGGCGATCGAGAGGGCCGGGGAGGGCTGGATGTTCATGAGGGTGCTCCACGCGTCCGCCGCCCGGCACGGGCGAGGTCGCATCGGGGGAAGGCAAGGGCCGTTCCCGCGCCTGGAGCCAAGAGAAGTGGGTTCAGCCTCGGTCCGCCCGGCACGAACTGCCGCGTCCGGGCAGGAACCGCGCCGAGCCGGCGGCGTGCGGCTGCTCCGACGGGTCGCTCAGGACCAGCCCTTGGAGGGCTTCCGCTTCGGGAGAATCGCGTCGTCGGCCGTCGGGACCCGCCCGTCGCCGCCCCGGTAGCCGTGGCAGACGATGAACATCTCGACGCTTTCCTGCCGCGACGCACGCGGCTTGTAGCCACGGGCCTCCTCGAACATGCGGCCGGCGCGCTTCAGGAGCTCCGGGTACTCGCCGCCCTCGAAGACCTTCATGGTGAGGTTCCCGCCACGGCGCAGCCACTCGGTGCAGCGGTCGAGGAGGTCGTGGCACAGCCGCGCCGAACGGAGCGCGTCGCCCATCGGATCACCCGTGGTGTCGGGCGCCATGTCGGAGATGACGACGTCGAACGGACGTCCTCCCATCTCGTCGAGGTCGAGATCGCGGAGATCCGCCTGGATGAGCCGCACGTTCGGCGGGTATCCGCCGCCGTTGATCAGCTTGAGATCGACCGCGATCACCTCGCCCTTGGGACCGATGCGCTCGGCCGCGACCTGCGACCAGCTGCCGGGCGCGGCACCCGCGTCGAGCACGCGATCGCCCCTCCGCAGCAGGCGCTTGCGGTCGTCGATGTCGATCAGCTTGTACGCCGCACGCGAGCGATAGCCCTCTTCCTTGGCGAGGCGAAACCAGTGGTCCTGAACTTCCTTCATCGGTGGGGGCCTTCCGGCGCGCGGCGCGGGCGTGGACTGTAGCCGGAAAGAGACCGCCGCCGCGGGCAAGGACCGCGGCGGCGTTGGAGTTCAGGCTTCGAATCGGTCTCGCGACGCGCGGCCGAGCCGCTCGCGTCCATCCTCACTCGTGGATCATCGGACCGACCTCGGTCGGATCCGGCACGATGGCGACGCGGATGTTCTCGTCGCTCGTGCGGAGCACCACGGGATTCGTCCCGCCGTTGAGCACCGCGTAGAAGCGGTCGTGGTCGTTGTTCGAGTCGAGCGCGAGCCACTGTCCGTACTCGCAGCGCTGGTTCACCCGGCCACCGTGCGTCTCGCAGTCGAAGACGCCCTTCGACTCGCCGCGCACGCGGTAGTCGATCGAGCCTTCGCTCGTGATGATCGTCATCGGTCCGGTCATCGGCCACGGCGTCATCATGCGGACGTCGCCGCGCGTCGTCTCGACGTCGACGGAGCCCTGGTTCTCGATGATGGTGACGTCGCCATTCGTGGTGCGGACCTTGATCGTGTCGAGCGCGGGCGCAACCACGAGGATCTCCATGTGATGGAAGTGCTCCTCGGGATTCGGCGTATCGGTGCGGATGACGAGGGTCTCGCCACCGCCGGTGCGAGGCTCGAGGCTCGCGGTCCACTGCGCGTCGTCGAGCGCCTCGCGCGACTCGTTCCAACGGCCGAAGCCGTGGGTCGAGACGCGCCGGACCTCGACGAACGTGCGCTCGACCTTGCGGTCGGCGCGAATCACGACGTCGCCTGCGAAGTTGTCGATGTCGACCGCGAGCGGACCCTGCGTCTTCAGTTCGACGGGCTCGTCGGTGACGAAGGTGTGCGCGCTGAAGACGTCGGTCATCTTCCGATGCGTCGACATCACATCGTCTTCGAAGGTACGGTGCTCGGAGCAGCCGACGGCGAGGAGCGCCGCAGCCGCGCACGGGGCGAGCAGGATGGACCTGAGACGGACGAACATCGAGCGGACCGATCGATCGGGCATGGTGGGACTCCAACTTGCGGTTCGGATGGCGCAGGGCGCATCCCGAGCCGAGTGGATCCTGTATCGGCACGTTCCGCGGCCCAGAATCAGCGCATGAGGCTCTTCCCGCCATCCTTCCCCCTCCGGAACACCCGATCGGCCCCCGGTCGAGCCGAATCCGGGCGCCTCGTGCCCGCGGTGCTCGTGTCTGCCTCAACGGTGGCGCTCGCAAGCCTGTGGCCGATCGCTCCCTGCGCGGCGGCGAGCCACCAGGACGCCCCACCCTCGCGCCCGGAGCGTGCGCCGCAGGAGGAGCCGCCCCCACCCCCACCGAAGGACCGATATCTCGTCACCTGGGCGCCGAAGCGGTCGGACCAGACAACCCCTGCGCCGGCGACCCCGCCGGCGACCACCGCGACCGAAACCCCGCAAGGACGAGGATCGGACACCCCTTCCACGAGTGAAGCGGGCGACACGCCGGCTCCGCGCACATCCCCCGCCGGACGGCTGATCCTCTTCCTCGTCCCCGACATCCCCCGCTTCGCGAGCGCGATGCCTGCCGACGGACCGTTCTTCCGATCGCTGCAACCCATCGCATCGATCCCCGTCGGCGAGATGACCGACGGCGCCGTCGTCGAGTTCGACTTCGCGAAGGCGGCGAGCTTCCGCGGGGCGTTCGAGGAGCTCGACGGCACGTGGCGCGTGCAGGCGGTGCTCGACAGCGACTTCACCGAGCGTGGCCACCTCGGCCCCGGCAATCTCGTGTCGCAACCGATCACGGTGGAACTCGCGAGCGACCGCGGGGATGAGGTTCGGCTCGAGCTGACCGAGATCATCCAGCCTCGTGCGACCCCACCGGGCGCCACGGCGGACGGACGCGGCGTGGTCTGGATCGAGCGCCGGAGCGAACTCCTCTCGCGGCATTTCGGACGCGAGTTCCGCATGCGCGCGGGCGTCGTCCTGCCCTACGGCTACCACGACAGAGGCTTTCCGCGCCGGATGTGGCCCGCGATCTACGTGGTCGGCGGGTTCGGCGCGAACCACCTCGCGGCCGGCGCCGCGGCACCCGCGCTCCAATCGCCCGAAGCGCGCGCCGCGGTGCCGCAGGCGGCGTGGGTCTACCTCGACGCCGACACGCCGTGGGGTCACAGCGGGTTCGTGGACAGCGACGTCAACGGCCCGATCGGACGCGCCCTCGTCGAGGAGTTCATTCCGTTTCTCGAGGAGCGCTTCCGCTTGATCGCCACGCCCGAGGCGCGCGTCGTGACCGGTCACTCAAGCGGCGGCTGGACCGCCGTACACCTGGCGATCACGTATCCCGAGGTCTTCGGCGCGGCGTTCGCCAGCGCGCCCGATCCGGTCGATTTCAGCGCGTTCCAGTCGACCGATCTCTACCGCGACCCGAGCCTCTTCGTCTCGTCGGATGGAAGCGATACGCCGAGCTACCGCGGCATCCTCGGCCCGAACGACGACCGCGTGTTCATGACCGTGCGCGACGAGCTCGCCTCCGAGCGCGCGATCGATCCCGATGGCCGCGGCGGCGGCCAGTGGGCCGCATGGGAGGCGATTTGGTCGCCGCTCGACCCCACGCGGCGCGCGCCGCGACGGCTCTGCAACCCCGAGACCGGTGCGATCGACGCCACGACCGTCGCCGCCTGGTCGCGACACGACATCGCTCAACGACTCGAGCATGACCCGGACCGGATCGGTCCGATCCTCGACGAGCGGGTTCGCATCGTGTGCGGCACGCGCGACTCGTACTACCTCAACCGTGCGGTCGCACGCCTTGGGGCGCGGCTCGCGGCGTGGCGCGCGCGTGGAAACACGGCGGGCGCCACCGCCCCGTCGTCGGACCGCGGCTACATCGAGCTCGTCGACGGACTGGCGCACGACACGATCTACCAGCACGCGCAGCTGCGCTTCGGACCGGAGATGATCGCGCACTTCCGAACGCACGGACTGGGCGAAGCGCCGTACATCCCGGGTGGTGGTCGCGCGACGAGCGATGATGCGCGCGAGAACGGCGCCGCCTCCGGCCAGCCGCGACGCGACGATCGGCCCGTGAAGGCGCCGACGCCGTCGCCGTAGGCGACGCGCCGCATCCCGACGCGCCTCGCACATCGAGCGACGTTCGCGAGTTCAACCGCGCGTACGCGCGCCGATCATGCGGCGTGCCCGCGCGACGATGTCGGCGGCCGAGAGGCCGGCGGCCTTCAGCGCCTCGTCGTGCGTGCGCGCGCTTGCCGGCAGCATGTGGACGCACATCGACTCGATCGTGAACGCATCGCCCGACGAGGTGCACGCCTCGCTGACGGCTGTCGCAAGCGCCCCGCCGGCGTTGTCCTCGACCACGAGGATGCGGCCGCCGTTGGCATTGGCGAGCGCGAGCAGCGCCTCCTCGTCGAACGGGATCGAGTAGAGGTCGACGATCGTCGCGCTGATGCCCGCGTCGTCGAGCCCGTCGAGCGCGCGGTTCACCTCGTGCACCATCGCGCCCGCGGTCACGATCAGGAGATCGGTTCCCTCGAAGAGGATCTCGAAGCGGCCAAGCCTGAAGTTGGTCTCGGCGTTGTAGAGGAACTCCTGCTCGCCGCCCGGCATGCGCAGGAGGCAGACGCCATCGTGCTCGGCCGCCGCGATCGTGAGCGCGTACGCCGAGAACGCGTCGGAAGGCTGGAGGAGATAGCCCGACGGATTGCCGGCGCCGTCGCGCTGGGCGACGATGCCGCGGAACCACGCGACGTCGCCCACCGACGCCTCGGACGATCCGCCGACGAGTCCACCGAGCCCGGCGTTCGTGGCGACGAAGGTGGCGTGGGCGCCGGCGCGGGCCGCCGCCTCGATCCCCTCGTGCGCGCGGGTGAGCGCGCGTGCGCTCGCGGCCGCGAACGGAACCTTGCCATGCGCGGCGAGCGCGGCCGCGACCGACACCATGTGCGCCTCGGCGCTGCGGAACTCGAGGAACCGCGACGCGAGCGTGCGATCCTGCGCGAAGAGCTCGCTCGTCGCGCTCGTGCGGGCATCCGCCTCGAGCGAAATGGTCGACGCATGCGCGCGACCGAGCGCGCGCAGGGCGAGCGCGTGCGCGCGACGCACCGAGAGCCGACCGCTCTGGTAGACGGCGAACATGTCGGCCTCGCGCATCGCGCGGGCGAAGTCGGGCATCTGCTCGACCGCGTCGGTGAACGACATCGCGGGGGCCGCTGCGGGCGCGCCATCCTTGGCGCGCGCGGTCGGACGCGCGATCTCGCTGCCGAAGGAGCGCGTGAGACCGACGCGCGCGCTCCGGATCTCGTCGAGCGCAGCCTTCAGCTTGTCTCCGGACGGGATGCGTCCGCTCCACGCGCCACCCTGGAGGAACTTCACGCCCCAGCCCTTCGTCGTACGGGCGACGATCGCCGTGGGACGATTCTCCTTCGCCTTCGCGACGGCGTCGTCGATCGACGCACGGATCTGCGCGGGCGCGTGGCCGTCGATCGCGGTCGCGTGGAAGCCAAGCGCCGTGAGCCGACGCACGAGGGCGTCGGGGCCATCGATCGGCGCCGAACGGTCGGTCGTGGCGGGCGTGCCGACGACGAACACCGGCGTCACCGACGCGAGGCGCTCCTCGACGACGTGCGCGAGCGCCTCCCACAGCTGACCTTCGCGCAGTTCGGCCTCCGACACGAGCACGTAGACGCGGCGCTCCGCACCATCGAGGCGCGCGGCGAGCGCGTTGCCGACGGCGTGCGAGACACCCGCGCCGTGCGCGGCGGTCGAATGCTCGACGAGGCCGAGGGTGCCCGTCGCGGGTGTGGTCGGGAGCGGGCCGTCGGCGGCGCCGAAGCGGGCGAGATCGGCGGTCGCAAGCGGACGCCACGCGCCGTCGACGAATGCCGGCACGCCGAGGTCGGCCGCGGCCGCGTAGAGCATGGGCGCGAACGCCGCGTCGGAGAGGATGATCCGGTCGCAGGTCGCGTCGCGGGGGCTCGAAGGATCCCAGCGCATCGACTGCCAGAGGAGCGTGGTCACGAGATGCGTCGCCGACATCGCGACCGTCGGGTTGCCGACGCCCGCGGCGGCGCACGTCTCGAGGACGGTCGATGCGAGCTGGATCGCCTTCGCGTGGGCGGCGGAGTCGTGGATCGCTCCAAGGGCAAGGTTCGAGCTGTTGCTGGAAGCGGGAACAGACGACGACGGCTGGCTCATCACATGCCTCAAGGGGGGCCTCGGAAGTTCGGGTTGTATCGCGGCCGGACGCCGGAATCGGCACCCGCGGGCGAGTTCCGCAGTATCAGGCCCCCGCGCGCCGCCCGCAAGGCACGCGGGCGTCGGCCGGCCGGGAATCCCCGAAACCGCGCGATTGGAGCCACACTGCGGCCACTCCGCCGCGATTCTCGGTCTTCGCGGGACGGATCCCGCGACCTCGGGCATCATGCGCGCACGCAACGAACTCGTACGTCACGCACGACCCCCGCACCCAGCCGATGGCACCAGGCCAATCGAGCCCGACCAGTCGAGCCCAGCCATGCTTCCACTCACCCGCTTCCTCGCGCAGTCCTCGTCCCGCATGCTCACCGCCGCGCGCACGCTCGCGCTCGCGGCGGCGCTCGCCGCACCGCTCGCGGCCGCGCACCACGCGCCCGCGCAGTTCGCGCGCGCGACGCCGACACCGGTGTCCGCCGAGGACTTCGCGCGGATGATCGCGGCGTGCGGCCTTGCCGACAACATCCGCGATGTCGCGCTCCCGATGCACGAGACCTACTTCGCGCGCTTCCGCGACTTCGAGTCGCGCGAGATCACGCCGTCGCTCGAACGCCTCGGCGGCGACTTCAGCCTCGGCGCATCGATCGATACGGCGAAGGAAACCCGCGATGCGCGCCGGCGCCTTCTCCAGCGTGCCGCGCAGATCGATGGGCAGCTCGTCGACGAGATCGTCGGCGTGCTGACCGCCGAGGATGCGGTGAAGGCCGAGCGCCTGCGCGACGCGCTCTCGCGCCGCCGATCGGCAACGGTCCTTCCGAATGCCGGTTTCGCGGGCCGCGCGGAGACCTTTGACCTGCGCCGCGTGGAAGCGCTCGCGAAGGCCGACGCCACCGTCCGCGACGCCGTGCTCCCGATCCTCGACGCGTACGCGATCTCGCTGACGCGCGAGCTTGAGCGTGCGGCTGATGCCGCGCTGGAACGACCGGTCAAGGCAGCGGAGCTCCGTGCGGAGCGGAATCTCTCCAACCCTCCGGCGCCGCCCGAGCCAACGGACGGCGCGGCAATGCCGATCGACGAGAGTTGGATGCGCGCGATGAGCGAAATCCAGCGCGAGGCGGGTGCCGAGCTCGCTGCGGCCATGCTCCGCGTGCGACGACTGCATCGCGACACGCTTGCGCAGATCGAGCCGCTCGTCGCGTCCGAGGTCGCCCGCGCAATGCGTGACGACCTCGTCCGCAACGTCTACCCGATGCTGCGCGCGAAGAGCGACTTCGATGTGGCGCTCGCCGAGGCGACGGCGCTGCGCGCGAAGGGTGAGATCGACGACGCGCGATGGTCCGCGGCGAGCGCGATCATCGACGGACACGATCTCGCGGTGCGCGGCATCCTCGATGGACTGATGGACCTTGCCGACAAGGACGCCACCGACAACGAGGGCATCGGGTTCTTCAGGGTCGGCAGCGCCGACGCCCAGAATGTCGACGAGAACTCCGACATGGTGCGCCGCATTCGGCTCACGAAGGAACTGACCGAGATCGCCACACGCGAGGCGGATGCGCTGCGCACCGCGCTCGGACTCGTGGCTCCCGAGCGTCAGGTTGCGGGTGAAGCGCGCCTTGATGGTCTGAACACCGGGGGGCTTGCAATCGGTGGCGTCGACATCGGCGCCGCGGTCGCCGATGCGATCGGTGACGGTGGCGGCGCCGTGCAGATCAAGGCCGTGATGGTCGGCGGCGACGGCGAGGCCATCACGCTTTCGACCGACGATATGGACGACGCGGGCATGCTCTTCGTCGGCGGTGTCGCGGGTAGCGGACCTCGCGTGCCCAAGCCATTCACGCGCGACGAACTCGATGCGATCGCCGCGTCTTCCGGTCTCGATGGCGCGCAGCGCGCGACCTTTGACGAGATCGCCGGCCGATGCGCGGAGTCGCGCAACTCGGCCGAGGATGAGCACGGGTCGCAGGGCAATGTCATGACGAGCGAGGATGGTGGCGTGAGCATCACCTTCACGGTCGCGGGTGATGACACGATCGTCGAGAACTCGGGCGACGTCGAGAAGCTCGTCGCGGCAATCACGACGGCCGAGGAGACGATGTTCGACGAACTGCGCGCGGCCGCGACCTCCGACCGCACCGAGCCGATCGAGGCCTCGCGCCGGATGCGCGCACGCGCGCGGCTCTCGCTTGGCGAGACGGGCGAGCATGCGGTCGACCTCGTGCGCATCGCCGGGCAGGCCTCGCTCGACGAGTCGGCCCGTACTTCGATCGACGCGCGCCTGCGCGAGTGGGACGTCGCGTCGGT
>JAJTGL010000052.1 GCA_021297795.1 Planctomycetaceae bacterium | reverse complement strand
TGATCGACAAGCTGCCCGGCGGCTCGATTAACGCGGTCGCCGACGGCAAGATCCGCGTGCCCGAGAAGGCCGACGTGTACGGCTCGATCGAGGGCGTCATCCAGCTGTTCGAGCTCTACATGCACAACCGCGGCTTCGACACGCCGGTCGGCGAGGGCTACGGCGCGATCGAGAGCCCCAACGGCGAGCTCGGCTACTACATCGTCGCGGATGGATCGAAGTACCCGTTCCGCGCGCGCACGCGGCCGCCGTGCTTCATCAACTACCAGATCTTCCCGAAGATGATCGAGGGTCATCAGCTGGCGGACATCGTGGCGGTGCTCGGTTCGCTGAACATCATCGCGGCGGAGCTGGATCGTTAGTTTGAGCGGTCGCGGCTGGCGGCCGCTCCCGAGGTTTGAGCGGCCGCTGCTGCGGCAGCGGCCTCTGGTGCTAGGGCGTGTTTTGAGCGGCTGCTGCGGCCGCTCCCTCTGGTGATAGGACGTGTTTTGAGCGGCCTCCGGCGTGAGTGAAGTTGGACGCGAAGGACGTGAAGCGAAGATAGGAGCAACATGAGCTGGACGACGAAGCCATCTGCGACCACGAAGATCCCCACCCGTGCGGAGCCCTACTGCACGCAGGCGATGAAGGATCGGTGGACGCGCGAACTCCTCCCGCGCTACGCGACCAAGCAGGGCGCGCTCATGCCGATCCTGCACGAGATCCAGCACGCGTACCGCCACATCCCGTACCAGGCGATGGTCGAGATCGCGTCGTTCCTCTCGATCAAGCCCGCCGACGTCATGGACACCGTGACGTTCTACGAGGAGTTCCACACCGAGCCGGTCGGCAAGTGCGTGATCGGCATCTGCCAGTCGATTGCCTGCGAGGTGTGCGGCCATCAGAAGCTGCTCGACCACGTGCGCAATCGCCTCGGCATCGAGCCGCATGAGACGACCGACGACGGGAAGTTCACGCTGCTCGCACTCGAGTGCCTCGGCAGCTGCGACACCGCGCCGGTGGCGCTCTTCAACGAGACGCTGCACGAGAACCTCACGATCGAGAAGGTCGACCGCCTGATCGACGAGGCCGCGCGCATGGACGGAAAGGGCGGAGGCGGTCACCACTGATGGCCGACCCGCGCGACAACGCCGGCCGCAAGCCGTCGCTGATGCGCAACCTCGAGGGGTTCTTCCGCGGCATCGCGGATGGCCTCGAGGAGGACGGAGATGAGCAGAACCGGCCGCAGGAGGTTCCTGCGGGCACCGACGAGGGCGGCTTCCGCCGCGGCGAGGTGCGAGAGGTCGGAAGGCGAGTGCAGGAGGCGCGCAGGGGCGACTTCCTCCTGCGACGCACGACGATCGACGAAGTGATCTACAGCCCCGAAGTGCAGAATCCCGAAACATAGAGCGCCGAAGAGGCGAGCCCCGCGAATCACGCACCGGGGCGCCGACCTCGGCCCGCAACGCGACGCATCGGAACGAACCATGCCAGTGACCGAACCCATCCTCACCAAGCGCATCCCGACCGCTCCCTGGGGCGATCCGAAGAACCGTCGCACCATCGGTGTCGACGAGTTCATCTCGACCGGCGGCTACAAGTCGCTCGAGAAGGCGCTCGAGATGACGCCTGCGGACATCGTGAACCTCGTCAAGGACGCGAACCTCCGCGGCCGTGGCGGCGCGGGCTTCTCCTGCGGCCTCAAGTGGTCGTTCCTCGCGCCACCGGACGGCGGTCGCCGCTACCTCTGCATCAACTGCGACGAGGCCGAGCCTGGCACCTTCAAGGACCGCCTGCTCTGCGACTACGACCCGCACATCATCATGGAAGGCATCGCGATCGCCTGCTGGGCGTGCCAGCTCGACACCGCGTACTTCTTCATCCGCGGCGAGTACCACCACCAGGCGAAGGTGGTCGAGAAGGCGATCCAGGAGGCCTACGCGAAGGGCATCTTCGGCAAGCAGGGGCTGATGAACGGCAAGGTGAAGTTCGCCGTCGACTGCTACCTCCACCGCGGCGCCGGCGCCTACATCTGCGGCGAGGAGACCGGTCTTCTCGAGGCGGTCGAGGGCCGTCGCGGCTGGCCGCGCCTCAAGCCGCCGTTCCCCGCGGTCAAGGGCCTCTTCGGACGCCCGACGATCATCAACAACGTCGAGACGCTCGCGGCCGTCGGCCCGATCGTCGACAAGGGCCTGGCCTGGTGGAAGAGCCTTGGCTGCGAGAGCTCGATCGGCGGCGCGCCGAGCTACGGCCCGAAGCTGATGGGCGTCTCCGGCCACGTCAACCGTCCCGGCGTCTACGAGTGCGACCTCGGCATCCCGCTCCGCAAGCTCGTCGACGACCACTGCGGCGGCATGCGCGGCGGCAAGAAGTTCAAGGGCGCGATCGCGGGCGGCGTGTCGATGGGCATCCTCGGCACCGACCAGTTCGATGCGCCGATGGACTTCGACATCGGCCGCAAGTTCGACGTGATGGGCCTCGGCACCGCGTGCCCGACCGTCTTCGACGAGGACACCGACATGGTGGCCGTCGCGCGCAACATCGCGCGCTTCTTCAAGAACGAGTCGTGCGGCCAGTGCACCCCGTGCCGCGAGGGCGCGGGGTGGATCTACAAGATCATCACCCGCATCGAGCGCGGCGACGCGACCACGAAGGACCTCGATCTCCTCCTCGAGATCGCGGGCTCGATGGGCATCATCCCGGGCACCACGATCTGCGGCCTCTCCGACGGCAACAACTGGGCGATCCGCACGATCGTCAACAAGTTCCGGCCCGAGTTCGAGGCGCGGGTGAAGCCGTACTCGGTGCCGGTGTCGACCATCGGTTCGCCGGGCGTGCCGCTCGCGGTCGTGCGTTGAGCGCGGCCGAGGTTTCCTTCCACCTCGGCGAGGCCGGCGATGCCGCGCTGGACCGAAGCGCACTCGTGCGCGCGTTTGCGGCGCTCGTGCCTCATTTTCCGCGCCCGGTCGCGCGCGTCGACGTGCTGCTGGTCGGCGACGAGGCGATGGACGCGGCGCATCGCCGCGCGATGAACATCGCGGGCACCACCGACGTGATGAGCTTTCCCGCGCACGACGAGTCGGACGCCGGCGCGGCCGTCGAAGTGGATCTCATCGTGTGCACCGACGTCGCCGCGCGCGAGGCGGCCGCCCGCGGTCATCCGGTCGCCCACGAGATCCTGCTCTACACGGTGCACGGAACGCTCCACGCCTGCGGATTCCGGGACGACACCGAGGCCGCGGCGGCCGCGATCCATGCCGAGGAGGACCGGATCCTGCGCGCGGGTGGGATCGGCAGCGTGTATGCTCGACCCCCGTCGACGACGGACGGGCAGGGTGCCCGTCCCGACTGATCGCCGCGAGGGCAGGGCGTTTGCGCGCCGGCCCGCGCCGGAGCCTTCCGAAGCGTGAATCCGTACCTTGTCCTGGCGATTGCCGCAGCGGTTGGAGCGACGAGCTACTTCTCGGCGCTCAACCTCGCGATGGTCCAGGCGAGTCGCTCCGGCCTCGAGAACGAGCTCGACTCGCGCGGCACGATCGCGGACGGACGCTGGATTCTCGATCGACTCCACGAGGCGTCGCATGCGGTCGCCCTCTTCCGAACGGTCGGCCGCGTGGCGATCTTCGCGCTCGTCCTCGTGGCGTTCGAGGGCTTCGGCGAGGCCTCGCGCATCACGCCGACCGGCCTTCTCGGCACGGCGCTCGTGTCGGTCGCGCTCGTCTGGTTCTTCACGAGCGTCGTCTCGAGTGCGGTCGCCCGCCACGCCACCTATCCGCTGATCGCGTCGGGCCTCCGCTTCATCCGCATCGCGCTCGTCGTGGTCGGGCCGCTGCTCGCCGCGGTCGGCTTCGTCGACGAGGTGGTGCGCCGGCTCACCGGCGCCAACCTGCGCGAGGACGAGAAGGAGGAGGAGCTCCTCCATTCGATCGAGGACAGCCGCCGCGAGGGCGAGATCGATCCGGTCGCTGCCACGCTCCTCCAGCGCGCGGTCGTGTTCGGGCAGACCACCGTCGCGAGCATCATGACGCCGCGCACCGATATCGAGGCGGTCGAGCTGACCGACGACCTCGCCGCGATCCGCACGCAGATGGCCGAGAGCGGGCACTCGCGCGTCCCGGTCTACGAGGAGAGCCTCGACCAGATCGTCGGCATCCTCTACGTGCGCGACCTCGTCCGCTACTTCGGCAACACCGCGAGCGACTTCAAGCTCCGCAGCATGCTGCGCGAGCCGCTGCGCGTCCCGGAGACGAAGCCCGTGGGCGAACTCCTGCGCGACTTCCAGAACGCCGAGGTGCATATGGCGATCGTCGTCGACGAGTACGGCGGCACCAGCGGCATCTGCACGATCGAGGACGTGCTCGAGGAGATCGTGGGCGAGATCCACGACGAACACGAGCCCGCCCACGAGCAGCCGCCGCTGATGATCCCCGTCGGCGAGGGCCGCTACGAGGCCGATGGCCGCGTGTCGATCTCGGAGGTCAACGAGCGCCTCGGACTCTCGCTCCCGGAGGATGTCGACTTCGACACCGTCGCGGGCTACCTCCTCGACCGCTTCGGCCGCGTGCCGACGGCGGGGGAGCGCGACGAGAGCCCGGAGGCGATCTTCGAGGTGCTCTCGGCCGGTCCCACCAAGATCGACCGCGTGGCGATCGAGATCCGATCGAAGCGCGAGGCGCCCGAGCTGACGTCGAACGAGTCCTCCGGCGAGTGACGCCGTCCGGCGCGCCGCCGAGCGACCGCTACACTGCGCGGGTGCCGCTCCTTTCCGCCACCGGACTCATGAAGGCCTACTCCGGACGCCGCGTCGTCGACGGGGTCTCCTTCGAGGTGAACGCGGGCGAAGTGGTGGGGCTCCTCGGCCGCAACGGCGCCGGCAAGACGACGTCGTTCCGCATGGCGATGGGAATGATCACGCCCGAGTCGGGCGTCGTCCAGTTCGACGGCCGCGACGTGACGTTCGAACCGATGTACCGCCACGCGCTCGCCGGCATGGGCTACCTCTCGCAGGAGCCGAGCGTCTTCCAGCGACTCTCGTGCGAGGAGAACCTCCTCGCCATCCTCGAGACGCAGGCGCTCGGTCGCGACCAGCGCAGGCGCCGCGCGAACGAACTGCTCGAGCAGTTCGGGCTCCTCCACAAGGCGAAGGACGAGGCGCGCACGTGCTCGGGCGGCGAGCGACGCCGACTCGAGATCGCGCGCGCGCTGGTGACGCGGCCGAAGCTGATGCTGCTCGACGAGCCGTTCGCCGCGGTCGATCCGCACACGGTCGAGGAACTGCAGACCGAGGTGCGGCGCCTCGCCGACAACGGCATCGCGATGCTGGTCACCGATCACAACGTGCAGCAGACGCTGCGGATCTGCGACCGCGCCTACATCATCCACGAGGGCAAGAACCTTCGCGAGGGAACGCCCCGCGAGATCATCAACGACCAGGTGGTGCGCGATGCGTATCTGGCGTCGACCTTCCGTGGCGACGAATTCGACTGATCGGATCTCGACCGACCGACGCTCGACCGACGAGCTCTTGACCGACGAGCTCTTGACCGACGAGCTCTTGACCGACGAGCTCTTGACCGACTGGGGATCGCATGACCAGCAAGAACACCCTTCCGCTCGCCCTCTCCGCGCTCGCGACGTCGATCGTGCTCGGCGGTTGCGTCGAGCGACGCGTGTGGATCGAGACCGATCCGCCGGGTGCGCTCGTGTGGCTCAACGACACGCAGGTCGGGCGCAGCCCCGTGGGCGTTTCGATCACGCATCATGGGATCTACGACGTACGCATCGAGAAGGAGGGCTTCGAGCCACTCCTCACGAGCGCGGACTCGGACGGCCCCGTGTGGGACACCGTTCCGCTCGACTTCTTCGCCGAGATCCTCCCGATCGACGCGAAGTGCGAGAAGGGGTGGAAGTTCACGCTGTCGCCGCGCGACGACTCGGAACCTGCGCTCGTCGGTCGTGCGACCGACCTCCGCGACCGCTTGCGCGTCGAGAGCGAGCAGAAGCCGCTCGATGGGAAGTCGGCCGGCGAGGAAGAGATCGAGAAGCTCGAGGAGGCGGTCGAGTCGAAGCCGCAGGATCCGGGACTTGATTCGAAGCCGGTGCCGGTCGAGGCTCCGCCCGCACCGACGGTTCCGCCGTCGCAGGTGCCTTGATGTGCTGCGACTGTTCGTGCGCGGACGACCTTGCACGGAGTGGCCAGGCTCCTAGCCGCTTGCCACGTCGGCACTTCGATGCGTGCGATGGGCAAAAAGAACCACCGCCCGGCGCGCTCCGACCCGCTCCGGACGGTGGGAATCGCAGCTCACGAAGAGCCGCAATCGTCTGGTGGAGAACTTGTCTCCTCAATCGTGTGTTGGGCAGTCTGATGATGCGCGGACGACGGGATTTTCGGCCCGCTGTCGCAGCATATTCACGGTACCGAGTTCGAAGGAGAAGGGTCAAGGGAAATTCGCGACTCGCCCCGGATGGTCACGGATTTCAAACTCCGCCTTCACCGGCCGCGTCGGGGTTGTCCAAGTCGTTGTTTCACAGTCCTTTAGGCCGTAGGGCAGGCACATGACCACCCCTCCGATCGATGGCAGCGCGTCCCGTAACGGCCAAGCCGGCGTGGCACCCGAGCGGTGCCTTGATCCGGGAGCGGCGGGGCTGCCACCCGCCCGGAAGGTCGTCGACGTGGCGATCGCGGCGCTCTGGCGCCGGACGACCTCCGGACGCGCAGAACTGCTGGTCGCCCGGCGGCACGCCGACGCGATCCGGGGCGGGCTCTGGGAGCTCCCCGGCGGCAAGGTCGAGCCCGGCGAGGCGCCGGAACGCGCAGCCCTCCGCGAGGCCGAGGAGGAGGTCGGCATCGCATGGGATGCCGTGGTGACGCGCCCCGTGCCGCTTGCGATCGCCGAGCACACCGATGCCTCGGTGGCGCGGGAGCAGTCGGTGCGCCTTCACGCGTTCCTCGTCGAGGTGAAGCCGGAAGCCGACGCCCGTCCGCTTGGGACGAGCGAGGTCCGTTGGATCGATCCCGCTCGGATCGACGAGTTCGAGTGGCCGCCGGCGAACGGACCGATCAATGCGGCGCTCGCGCGGGCGCTGGCGATGCGTGCCGCGGATTGAAGTCCGGTCTCCGCCTCTCGCGCGATCGAGCGCGATCGCGCATCATGCCGACATGCCGACTCCCCGGGTTCTCCATCAGTTCGTCGCTCTCTCGGTCGCTTCATCGTTCGCCCACCTCGCCGCGCATGCAGCGGAGCCGGACGCCTTCCGTCTCGAGCCGACCGGCGGCGATCCCGCGTTGATCGCGGAGATCGACCCGGTGATGACGGATGGGGCTGCGGAGGAAACGAAGTCGACCGACGAGAAACCCGCCCCGCGGCTCGGTGACGCGGACACCAGCGCGTTCGAGGTGTTCGGCTCCGCTGCGAGCGACTTCGATGGCGTCACGCTCGGCATCGTCGACGCGGGCGTCGCGTGGTATGTGGCGGACGGCGTCGCGTTCGGTGTGTTCGGCGAGGGCATCTACGCATCGCTCGATGAGGACGCGGGCGACGGCGACAGCTGGGGCGGCGGTGGTGGCGCGCTCGTTCGCTGGCTCTTCGTGCGAGAGGCGACGTGGTCGATGTTCGCGGAAGGTGGATGCGGTCTCGTCGTGCTCAGCGAGGCCGTTCCCGAGCAGGGAACCACCACGAACTTCACACCGCGCATCAACGTCGGCGCGACCTTCGCGCTCTCGCCGACGAGCGATCTCCTCGTGCGCGCCGGGTGGTTCCATCTCTCGAACGCGCAGACGGGCGACGAGAACGACGGCGTCGATGCGCTTGCGGTCGGTCTCGGCGTCTCGTGGCGCTTCTGATCGCGGGCTCTGGACCGCCCGAGGCGTGCGCGGCGCTCACGCGTAGCCGCGCGGGTGCGCCTGCATCCAGCGCCACAGATCGGCGACCGCGGTCTCGAGCGCGGGCTTCATGGGGCGGAACCCGAGATCCCGCGTGATGGCACGCGCGTCGGCGAACAGCACCGGCGGATCGCCCGCGCGCCTCGGCGCGGTGGCGGCGGGGATCGCATGCCCGGTCACACGGCGGCAGACGTCGATCACCTCGCGCACCGAGTGGCCGCGGCCGGTGCCCACGTTCCACGCACGGAAGCGACCCGGTTCGAGCGCGCCGAGCGCGAGGAGATGCGCCTCGACGAGATCCTCGACGTGCACGTAGTCGCGGATGCAGGTCCGGTCGGACGTTGGCCAGTCCTCGCCGAAGATCCTCACCTCGCTGCGCCGACCGGCCGCGACCTCGAGCGCGATCGGCACGAGGTGCGTCTCGGGCCGGTGATCCTCGCCGAGGCGACCGCGTGCATCGCAACCGACCACGTTGAAGTAGCGGAGCGCGACCGCCGCAAGCGGTGCGCCCTCGGTGGCCGCGCACTCGGCGCGCAGCAGTCGCTCCATGCAGAGTTTCGTCTCGCCGTACGGATTGACCGGCGCCTGCGGCGTCGTCTCGGCGATCCCGGTCGATCCGGGATCTGGCTCGCCGTAGGTCGCGCAGGTCGAGCTGAACACGATGCGGCGCACCCCCTCGGCGCGCATCGCGCGCAGGAGCGCGATGCCGCCGCAGACGTTCGTCCGGTAGTAGTCGAGCGGGCGCTCGACGCTTTCGCCCACGTAGGCGAGCGCCGCGAAGTGCAGGATCGCCTCGGCGCGCGAGGACGCGAGCGCCCGACGGAGGAACGCCTCGTCGGTCACGCAGCCCTGGTGGAAGGAGAGGCGCGCCCCACCTGTCGCGGCGAGCGCCGCGATCGCCCCGCGATGCCCCCGCGAGAGGTCGTCGACCACGGCCACCTCGTGCCCTTCGTCGAGAAGGCGCATGGCGGCGTGGGAACCGATGTATCCGGCGGCGCCGGTGACGAGGAAGCGCATGGGAGTCGGGTGATGTCCCCGTCCGGCAGCCGGCCGGGGGACTTCAGGCATCACTTGGGGCATGATCGGTGAATCGAACCCCCGAGGGCAGCGCTTTTCCCGGGCGGGCGCGAGCCAGGTGTCCGGAGCGCCCGATCGACCGTTGCAGACGATGCCGTGGGGACGTTGGTGCTTCCCGGACCCCCGGTTTCACGCAAGACCCCGCCCGGAACGGCCGATGACCTATCGGGACCCGCCCCTCCAGGCGTCACGACCCCTCCAGAAGGCCCTCATGCCCACGACCGCCATCGTCATCGGACCCGCCGCCGCCTGCGCCAAGCTCGAGCGGCAACTGGCCTTTGCGGACGACGCGCCCGTCGTTCTCGGCCGGGTCGAGACCTCGCCCGCAACCGCAGTACCGACCGATGGTGCGGTGCACCTCGCGTGCGGTCCCGACGGATCGACCATGCCGGTCCTCGGACGCATCGAGGAACTCGAGGCGATCGTCGCGCGCCGCAGGCCTGCGGTGGCGCTCGTCACACTGCCCTCGCAGATGTCGGAGCTGCTCGCGTCGATCCGCACGCGACTTCGTCGCCTCGGCGTCGCCGAGCGCTTCGTTCCGCCGATCGACGACCTCCTCGCCGGCATCGGCCCACGCACCGAGATCGACATCGACCTGCAGCGTCTCATCGGTCGCCCGCCGCGGCGCATCGACGAGGACGCGATTCGTGCGGTCGTCGGCGGCCGCACGGTGGTCATCACGGGTGCCGGGGGGTCGATCGGCAGCGAGATCTGCCGCATCGTCGCGCGCTACAACCCGGGCAAGATCATCTTCGTCGAGCGCAGCGAGAACGCGCTCTTCGAGATCGACCGACAGATCGCGCGCCGTCATCCGAACCTCGCGCGCCGCGCCGCGCTGCATGACGTGGTGGATGCCGAGGCCACGCTCGAACTCTTCCGCGAGGAGGAACCCGACATCGTCTTCCACGCCGCGGCGCACAAGCATGTGCCCATGATGGAGGATCATCCGGGTCTCGCGGTCGACAACAACCTCTTCGGCACGAAGAGCGCCGTCGATGCTGCGATCGCGGTCGGCGCCGAGCGTTTCGTGATGGTCTCGACCGACAAGGCCGTGAATCCGACGTCGATCATGGGTTCGACCAAGCGGCTCGCGGAGCTCTACGTCCAGCATGCGAACCGGCGCTCGGGCACCGCCTGCTCGCTCGTTCGCTTCGGCAACGTGCTCGGCAGCTCGGGCTCCGTGCTCGAGACGTGGAAGCGGCAGATCGCCGACGGCGGCCCCGTCACCGTGACCGATCCGCGCATGACGCGCTACTTCATGTCGATCCCCGAGGCGGCGAGCCTCGTCATCCAGGCCGCGGCGCTCACCGATCGCTCGTCCTCGAGCGGAGAGGTGTTCGTGCTCGACATGGGCGAACCGTTCCGCATCGTCGACCTCGCGAAGCGCTACGTCGAGATGCACGGACTCGCGCCCGTCTTCCCCGAGGCCGGTTCGACCGGCGCGCTCGGCGAGATCGCGATCGCCTACACGGGCATTCGTCCGGGCGAGAAGCTCTATGAGGAACTCGCGCTCGACGCCGAGACCATCCGCGAATCGCGCCACCCCGACATCCGCATCTGGGGCCTGCCCACGCCGGACGCGACGTGGGTCGAATCGATGCTCGAGATCCTCGCACCGAACCGTCGCAGCCGCGATGCGGCCCGCGTGGCGGCGCTCGTGCGCGAGCTGGTTCCCGAACGGCCGAGCACGACCCCTGCGATCAGCGCGGCGTAGACGCGGCACGACGGGCCGAGAAGCGATCCTTCGCCCGCAACGCGTGCGTGCACCCCGCAGGCGTCAGAGGCGCTCGGCTTCCGCCATGAGCGCGGCTTCCTTCTCGAGGAGGGCGATCAGCTGTCGTGTCCCCTCGATGGCGGCGTCGAGGCTGCTCGATCCGGTGACCTGGCGAATCGGGTCGGTCCGGCGGTCCTCGGCGAGCTTCTCCTCGACGATCCGGCGGTTCGCCTCGAGTTCCGCGAGCACCGCCCGGGCCTCTGCCAGCGCATGCCGACAGTTCGCTCCCGGAACACCCCGGAGAGGCAGCTTGGGTTCGGCGCCGACGGGGTGTACCTCGGTTGCAGGCGCAGGATGGGACGGGCGGACGCGCGGGTCCATGGAGGGGGATGATGGCAGGGAGTTGGCCCCCCGGCAAGTCCCTCGGCGGAAGTCGGCGGGGGCCGAGAACCGAATCGCGTGCGATGGCTCGGCAGGGCCATCGATACGGGACGGGCGTGCGCCCCACGTGCACCCCGCGTGGGCGCACGGGCGTGCAAGTCGCGTTGCGCGATGACCGCGGGACGGTTTCGGATCCGTCAGACCGAGTCTAGAGCGCTTCGGACTCGATCGAGGCGGCTTCGCCTGCGAGCTTCTTCTCGGCGTAGCGACGAACCCAGTTCTCCCAGGTCTTGCCGCTCGCTGCATCCTTGCCCGTGCAGCCGATGGCGCTGATCTCGACGAGCCGGATTCGGAGGCGGTCGTTGGAGTCGGTGTTGAGGACTCGCAGCTCCTCGCTCGCTTCCAAGTTCTGGTCGAGTGCGCCGATTCCAGCCTCGCGCAGGCGCGCATCGAAGGCGTAGCCCGAGATCTCGCGTCCGTCCACGCAGCGTACGGTGACGTCGCCGCGGTAGTCGACCGCGCGTCGCACGGCCTCGCGCAGGAGCTTCGGGTCATCGGCACCGACGAACTCGGGGCCACCGGAGGCGTCGTTGTTCATGCACGCTCCGTGTCGGAGGATTTGTCGGCGGAGGCGTCTTCCTCGTCGTCTTCCCCATCGTCGTCCTCATCGTCGTCGCGCTGCTGCGGGAACGAGTGGCCTGTCTCGTCGTTCACGAGCGTCCAGCCGTTGCTGCGGACCGCCGTCGCGAGCCGTCCGGGCTTCTCGAACACCGTTCCGAGGAACATCACCTCGAACAGCTCCTTCTCGAGGACATCGAGCTGGATCGAGCTGACCACATCGGACGGATCGACCGCCTGCCGACCCCCGTCGACGAGGAACCGCACGCGCATGCCGGGGCCGAACAGCTCGATGCTGCCCGGTCGATCCGGGGCCGTGTTGATGCGGGCGAAGACCTGCACCAGATCCGCCACGGTTCCGAGCGGCGACGTGCCACCACCTTCGCGCTTCGGGCGGATGCGCTGGATCGTGTAGCTGTTGTCGTCGGTGGACACGGGAGAGGTAGGTGGATGCGAATGGCAGCGTCGCCGGGGAGCAAAGGATAGCGGGAATCCGAAGCGTGCTGCAGGACCGGACGCGCTCCGCATCGCGGGCGTTCACATGCGAGCCAGACCTAGGTCCCGGCGGTCTTCGGGGCTTGGGTGCCGCCGCCCGCGAGCAGTCCGGCCGCGGTGTCGAGGAGGCGCACCAGCGAGATGGGCTTGAAGAGGTACGCCTGGGCTCCGACCCCGAGCGCGAACTCCCGGTGCCGGCGTCCCTGGTTGGCGGTCACCATGATGACGGGAAGGGAGATCGACTCCTCCTTCATCTTCTCGAGCACCAGGAGGCCGGAGCTGCGGGGGAGCATCATGTCGAGGACGAGAAGGTCGGGCTTCGACTCGCGCACGAGGTGCAGTCCTCCGAGCCCGTCGGTCGCCGTGCACGTCGCGGCGCCCTCGTGCCGGAACGCCATCTCGATCGACTGCAGGATGTCGGGGTCGTCGTCGACGATCGCGATGGTTCGATGGGCGAAGCGGCCGGACATGCCTAGCCACGGTACCGTGGGTCGAGCGCCGCGGCGACCGGTTTTCCGTCGTTCGTCACGAGGAGATTCGACGGCTCGACGGGCGCGTCGATCGGCCGGGCCAGTTCGGCGAGCAGCCCGGGGGTCATCCAGGGCAGGGCCTCGAGCTTGCGGAGCATGCGCGCAGGCATCTCGGTGCCCTCGCGCTCGTGCTTCGGCCGCGAGTTCCAGCGCCTGTGCACCCACACGTACTGCTCGGGGCTCTCGCGGATCATCTGCTCGATCGCGCGGTTGTAGCGGGCGCCGATGTAGAGGACGGGGTCGTCGGCGTCCTTCCAGTCGGCGGGCTCGATCACGTCGGTCACGCGCAGTTCGTAGCGGAACTGCCCGTCGACGCGGCGTGCGTAGCCGCACACGATCGGGATCTCGTAGCGGAGCGCGAGGAGGGGAATCGACTTGTACGTGGAGGCGAGACGCGAGAAGAACGGCACGAAGAGCCCGTCGTTGCCCGCGTTCTGATCGGCGATGAAGCCGACCTTGCCGCCCGACTCGATGATCTTCTGCACCTCGTCCGTCGCACCCCACTTGGTGACGATGCGCAGGCCCGTGCGCTGCCGCACGCCGAGCAGCCAGTCGTTGAGGAACCGGTTGTCGAGCGGGCGCGCCAGCGCGGACATGTGGAATCCAACAAGCGCGAGCACGTAGCCGAGGATCTCCCAGTTGCCGATGTGCCCCGTCACGAAGAGACAGGGCTTTGGCGAGGTGAGATGCTCCATCGCGCGGCCGACGTTGCCGAGCCGCACGCGCTCATGCCAGTTCTCGTGCCCGACCACGCGCGGCATCGAGAACGCATCCACCATGAAGATGCCGAACATGTGGCCGATCGACGCATCGACGAGGTTCCACTGCGTCTCGGGAGCGAGGTGGGGGAGCGCGCGCCGGACGTTCGACACCGCCCGCGCGCGGCGCTTCGCGCCGAGTCGTGCGTAGATCGAGCCGACGAGCCTTGCGGTCGCGAGGTTCTGCTCGGGATCGAAGGGAGAAAACAACGCGGCGACCGTTCGGGCCGCCGCGTATTGGGTGAGTTGGATGCCGGTGGAGGCCACGTGTTGCTCGCGCATCTGCGCGGAGCACTCCGCGCTCGAGTCGCCACCGTCGCCTGTTCAGCGGTCGACGGTGCCGGTCAACGCCTCGAAGCGACCCCAGTTGAGGACGGGGATCTGCGCATCGGACGCCGTCTTGAACAGGCTGTCGTAGAGCTCGCGGGCCGCACGCTGGTCGGTGTAGGCGAGGGTCTGCGCTTCCGTCGCGTCGGACGGCAGCGGCGCCGGGAACGGCGGCTGCGAGCCGAGCACCAGGAAGTCGAGGTCGCCGGTGAGGGCGTCGCCCTCGACCACCGTACCACCCCACTCGGTGATGCGGCTCTTGACGAAGTCCGCCTCGCCGGTCGTCGCCTTGCCGTCGCCGTTGGCGTCGAACTTGCCGTGCACCAGGAACTTGAACTTGTAATCGGGATTGAAGACCGCGTTGGCGACCACGTCGTCCTTCACGATCGGGCGGCTGCCCGAGCCACGGATGACGCGGCAGGTCGAGGTCGTGTCGCCGACCTTGATGACCTGGACGCTGGCCTTGCCACGGAGCGAACCGTCGCCGTTGGCGGTGGCGGTGATGCCGGCGGCGTCGTCGAAGACCTCGAAGGTCATGCCGGGGATCACGCGCTTGTTCGAACCGATGTCGATGAAGATCGTCCCGGTCTTCGGGTCAAAGTCGACGACGCGCGCATCGACGAGGGCGGCGGGGTTGCCGGCCTTCATCGAGGTGGCCTCGACCTTCTTCTGCAGGGAGGCGATGCGACCGTCGAGCACCGAGCGCTCGTTGCGGAGCGTGTCGATCTCGGTCTGGAGCGCCTCGGCCTCGCTGGTGTAGCGGGCCTCGAGGTCGGAGCGCGCGCTGTCGAGCGCGGCCTTGGCGGCATCGAACTCGCCGCGGTAGCCGTCGGCGGCCTGCGCGTAGGTCGCGATCGAGGCGGTCACCTTCGCGATCGCATCCTCACGGGCCTTCTCGCTGGCGGCGAGACGCGCCTCGAGGGCGTCGAGCGACTTCTGGAGGTCGGCGGCCTTCGACTTGAGGCTCTCCGCCTCCTGCTTGCGGGCGTCGCGGTCCTGCTCGAGCTTGCGCAGTGCCTCACGAACGGTCTGGCCTTCGTCGACGCCGAGCGTCGAGCGCATCGACTCGAGGGTCGCCACCCGATCGCCCGAGACGAACGCGCTGACGTCCTGGCCCTGCTTCGTCATGTAGTCGAAGAGGCTGCTGCCGGAGGACTTCTCCATCATGTCCTTCGTCTCGCTGCGATCCCGCTCCTCGGCGGTGATAAAGCGGGAGAGTTCCGCCTTGGCCTCGCTCGCCTGCTGCTCCGCGGTCGACTTGTCCGCGTAGAGGATGATCGAGACCGCGAGAAGCGCGACGCTGAGCACGACGAAGACCACCAGGGCAACGATCACACCGGTGGAAGAACGGGACGCCATCTGCAGACCTCCATGAGCCCAAGGCTCGAGCCGCGGAGTATCGGATGTTTATGGGCCGCCGTCAAACCCACGTGGAGGCCGCGGTTTCCGGCGATGTTCAGGCGGTCTTGACCGCCGCGAGCGCCTCGCCCGGCGTGGTGACCCGCTGCGCGACAAGTTCGGCGGCGGCGTCCCGGAGCGAGGTCAGGCGACCCGATCCCATGGCCGCGCGCGCGATCGCCGCGGCGCTGGCCCTGCGCATGACTTCGGCCCGCACGGCGTCGTCGAACTGCAGGAGCTCGTAGCAGCCGATGCGGCCCCGGTAGCCGGAACCGCGGCACTCGCGGCATCCGGCCACTTCCGCGACCAGTCCGTCGGCGGGGGCCGCGAAGCCGGAGGGAAGTTCGTCGGGACGCACCGGCCGCGCGGTCGCGCAGGCGCGGCAGACGCGGCGGAGGAGCCGCTGCGCGAGCACGCCCTCGACCGTGCTCGCCACGAGGAACGGCTCGATCCCCATGTCGAGGAGACGCGTCGCCGCGCCGGCCGCGTCGTTCGTGTGCAGGGTCGACAGGACGAGGTGGCCGGTCAGCGACGCCTGCACCGCGGCGTTCGCGGTCTCGGCGTCGCGGATCTCGCCGATCATGATGATGTCGGGGTCGTGACGCAGGATCGCGCGCAGGCCGGTCGCGAAATCGAGCCCGACCTGATGGTTGACCTGGATCTGGTTGACGCCGGGGACGTGGTACTCGACCGGGTCCTCGACGGTGATCGCCTTCACCTCGCCGTCGACGATGCGGCGGAGCGACGCGTACAGCGTGGTCGACTTGCCGCTGCCGGTCGGTCCGGTGACGAGGACGATCCCGTGCGGGCGTGCGACGAGCTCCGCCCACGGCGCGAGCACCTTGGGCGGCATGCCGAGTTCATCGAGTCCCGCGAGCGCGGCGCTCTTCGAGAGGATGCGGAGCACCACGCCCTCGCCGTGGAGCATCGGGATCACCGAGAGGCGGAGGTCGTACTCCTGTCCCTTCGAGCGCAGCGTGATGCGGCCGTCCTGCGGCCGACGCTTCTCGGCGATGTTGAGGTTCGCCATGATCTTCAGGCGGCTCGTGATCGCGTGGCGGAAGCGGTGGATCGTGGCGGGGACACCGGCGTCCGACATCACGCCGTCGATCCGGTACCGCACGTGGAGCTCGTGCTCGTAGGGCTCGATGTGGATGTCGGTCGCACGCTCGCGGATCGCCTCGAGGAGGAGGTCGTTGACGAGACGAACGACGCTCGCCTCGCTCGCGTCGTCGACCTCCGCTCCGGCCTCGCCCGCGGTGGACTTCGACTCGGCCTGCGTCTCGCGGCCCGCACCGAGCGCCTCGAGCACGTCGCCTGCCACGCCGTGGCGTTCGCGGATGCGGCTCGCGAGGTCGCCATCCTCCGCGACGGCAAGCGCGATCGGCATGCCCGCGGCGGCGCGAATCTGATCGAAACCGTCGGCGCGCAGCGGATCGCTCGTCGCGACGATCAGCCGTCCGCGCTCCTTGCGCACCGGAATCGCGCGCATGCGGAAGACGAGGCGCGGCGGCACCAGGGCCACGGCCGCGTCGTCGAAGTCGACCTCGTCGAGCCGGAGATAGGGGAGTCCGAGTTCGGCCGCGAGCGCGCGCATCGAGCGCTCCGCGGTCGCGTGGCCGAGACGCGCGAGCGCGTGCTCGAGCCGCTCGCCCGACTTCGCCATCTCGCGGCGCGCCTCGTCGAGTTGCGGCGCGGAGACCACGCCCTGCGAGAGCAGGATCTCGCCGATGTCGCCGATGGCCGGATCCGCGGCACCGCCGACCCCGCCGGGCGGATCGGAGCGTTGGTCGCGGGTGGAGCCGGTGGGCGGCATGGGGCGAGGGTAGCCGATCGGGGGACCCACTCCAAGCGCTCGGCCCCGAATGTCGCGTGCTCCGTGGATCGACGCTTCGTGGATCGGCGCTCCGGCGTCACTTCGCCGTCATTTCGCTTGGCGGAACATGACCACGGACGCCGTCTGGGTGTGCACGGACGATCGCGACCCGTGCGGGCCGATCTCGCCGGCGCACTGGAAGCCGGCGACCGGAATCCCGCCCAGTCGACGGCGCAGCATCGCGGCATCGTGATGGGGTTCGCCGAACATTGCACTTCCGCGTGCATTGCAGGTGAAGAGGAGCGCCGCCGACACCGGATCGCGCAGCTGCTCGGCGTCGAGCATCATGGCGAGATCGTCGTCGGCGGTGGTCCGGTCGCGGATCTGGAGCCGCACGGTCATGCCGGTGCGGATCCGGTCGCTGATCGAGATCGCTCCGCGCGTCGGATGCACGGAGAGCACGGAGCGCACGAGGAAGTCACCGCGTCCGAGCAGTTCCTTCGATGCGTCGAGCGCGATGCCGACGAGCAGCCCCTGTCCGATGAGCGCGCGCTCGGATTCGCGCAGGTCCTCGACCGTCTGCTGGATGGCATCGGTCGCGCGCATCCCGTTCAGTTCGAGGATCTCGTTGCCCTGGGCGCGCGTCACGACGAGCGGGCGCCCGATCGGGCGGCAGCCCTGGCTGACGAGTCCCGAGACCTCGACGTCGCCGAAGATCGAGAGGCCGACGACGCCGGCGTT
>JAJTGL010000051.1 GCA_021297795.1 Planctomycetaceae bacterium | reverse complement strand
CGCAGCCGCGAGCGTCGGCGGCGCGTACCTCGCGCTTTCGAAGGGCCGCAGCTCATGGGAAAGAGTCGTGCGCGGCGAACCTTTCCTGCCGACGATCACCGACCTTGCGCCGAACCTTGTGAAGATCGAACTGATGCGCGGGAAGGATCGCCGTGAGCTGCGCAAGATTGGTGAAACCTGGACGCTCGTCACGAGCGACGGCTACCCCGTGCGCTTTGAAGAAGTGAAAGGCTTGGTCGCTGGTCTTTCGAGCCTCAAGACCGACGATCGCATGACGGCGAAGAAGGAACGCCACGGCGAGCTCGCGCTTGCGTGGACCAACGAAACTCCCGACGAATCCGGCCGCGGCGCGCGCGTGCGGCTCTTCACCTCGACCGATGAAGGCGCCACGCCGGAAGTCGACATCGTGCTCGGTGAAGAGCGCGCCAATCCGCGCGCCCAGTTTGTGCGGCGATTCTCGGAAGATCAGTGCTGGCGCGTGCTCGGCTCGGTGCTTGTCGATATCGAACCGCGCCGCTGGGTCGAGGCCGAACTCCTGTCGATACCCGATGGTGAAGTGCGCGGCGTCACCTTCAACGGGCTCACGCTTGTTGGAACCGAAGGCGCCGATGGTCGCGTGACCTACGCGGCGGTCGAACCTGCATCGCCGCTTGCGGCGCCCGGAACATTCGAGTGGACGGAGGCCCGCAAAGAGGTCGCGATTCGCACGCTGCCGAACTGGCTCTCGCGGCTTGAACTGGATGATGTGCGTCGCCAGAAGGTCGCAACGCCCGATCCGGTGCTCAGCGCGTCGTTCGACATGGTGCGCGGCACGCTCAAGGTGAACGCCGTTCGCGACGGCGACAGCGTGTGGATCTCGTTCGAGGCAGTGCCCAAGGACGGTGCTCCGAGCGCTGACGAGATCAACGCGAAGAAGAAGTACCCCGGCGATCCATACATCCCCGACTGGAAGGCGTTCGCCGCCAAGCACGCCGGTTGGGAGTACAAGCTCCCCGCGTGGAAGCTGACCTCGCTCGAAGAGGCGTCGAAGGTGCCGGATGAAGGTGATGGCGCCGAGCCCGCCGATCCAAACCAACCGACGCGTATCCCGAGCGCGCGCGATTGAGGTCGTGCATCGATGAGTGAAGCACTGCCGCGCATCGGGTGGATCGACAACGCGCACGGGGTACGCCAACGCGACACCGTCACCCCGCGCGTTTCGACGCGCGCTGCAGCGCAAACGCTGCGGAGTGTGCGCCAACCCAGTTTCGGCTCCGATATCTGCGCTCGTACCTTCGGCCCGCCAAGGCGACGAAATCGATCGCGGCGCTGCTCGCGCTCGCCGCGACGACCGCCGTGATTTCTCAATTTGCGACGAAGTCGTCACATGACCTCGCATCGAACGGATCTCTCGCCGCCCGCGGAAAGTCCGCGGCGTTCGATTCGTCCCGAAGCAGAGGAGATGGTGCGATGCGCGGTTCCGTTGTTGCCGGTGTGCTGTCTGCAGGTTTGTTCGCCGGAAGCGCGCTCGCGCAAGACGCGGTCCAGTGGCGCGTCGAGGACGGCGGGAATGGGCATTGGTATGAAGCAAGGATCCGAACAACCGGGGTGACTTGGTTCCAGTCTCGAGATTTGGCTATTGAACTCGGTGGTCAACTCACCTCGCTTGAGACTCCAAACGAGCGCGCGTTTGTCTTCAGCGGCTTCTCGCAGCCCGCTGCACCGTCAGCTTGGATTCCGCAGGTGTCCGGATCAACAACTTTGTTTGGTCCTTGGATTGGGGGCGAGCAAGCGCCAGGGAGCGCAGAACCAAACAGTGGTTGGTCTTGGTTGAGCGGGGAGCCTTTCGATCCCACATGGAGCTTCGGCTGCTGCAATAACGACTGCTTTGGATCAAGTGAGGACTTCCTACATCTGTATCGCTCTGATGTCACGCTGGAGTACTCTTGGAACGATCTGCGAGATGTCGTGACATGCGGTGCCCAACCAGTATCCTTCATCGTCGAATACTCCGCCGACTGCAACTCCGACGGCATTGTCGACTTCGGCCAAATCCGCGCGGGCGAACTCGAAGACACCAACGCCAACAACATTCCTGACTGCTGCGAGCAAGGTGTCGCGTGCGACTGCCCCGCCGACATCGACGGAAGCGGCGTCGTGAACGCCATCGACCTCGCGATCGTCATCGGCTACTGGGGCACCGATGGCGGCAAGGACTATCCACAGGCCGACATCGACGGCTCGGGCGAAATCGACGGCGCTGATCTCGCCACGCTGCTTGGTTCGTGGGGCGCGTGCGAGTGACGACTGACGCGGCCGATGCTGGCGGCGCGCCGGATACATCACGCGCATCGGCACGTCAGGTTTCCACGCAACACTTCCCGACGACGCACGCAACCACCATCATCGATGGTCTGCGTGGCGGCGACGAAGCGCTTGCCGATCTCGCGGCGCGCATCATCGAACGCTACGCGCAGCCGCTCGAGGCCTACGCGCTTGGTTCGTCGTTGCGTGAAATCGCAGAGCCCCGCGAACTCGTGCATGGATTTCTCGTGGCGAAGTTTGCAACGCCCGCCACCACGCGCGCGTATCTCGCCGCGTGGAACGCCTCGGGCATGACGCTTCGGCGCTGGATGATGAACGGACTCCTGCTCTACGTGCGCGGCATCGTGCGCGATATGCAGCGGTCGCGTGAGAAGCCGCTCGACGCGGCGGTCCTCAGCGCAACGAGCGCGGAGCCCAACCCGAGTACAGCGTTTGAACAAGCGTGGGCGCGCGCGATTCTTGCGGAAGCCTGCGCGCAGATCGAACAGTCGCTCTTTGCCGAAGGCCGCGATCGCGCGTGGGAGATCTTCCGCCGTCACTCGCTCGATGGGCTTCCGTACGGTGAGCTTGAAGGTGAGTACAACCTTTCGCGTCAACAGATGGCCGAACTCGTGCGCGGCGTGACCACGCGTCTTCGCGCGCGCGTGCGCGAACTGCTCGACGAAGAAGGCCGCTTCGACGGCGACGAAGGCATCGACGAAATCGTGCGCGTGCTGACATCGCGCGGGCGGTGAGTTGGCGGCGTCGCGCCGGCTGACGGCCGACACCTGACGTCATCCGTTCCGCAGACTCCGGTCTCGCCTCCGTCTACGGGCATACACGGACGCCGAAATCGACATCGATCGACCCACGCTCGACTTGTCTGCCCGCAGACGAAGTCTGCGGAACACCGGACGTGGGAGTCGATCCGTCGACACCTGACGTCATCCGTTCCGCAGACTCCGGCTTCGCCTTCGTCTACGGGCACACATGTCATGCGACGCCGAAATCGACATCGATCGACCCACGCTCGACTTGTCTGCCCGCAGACGAAGTCTGCGGAACACCGGACGTGGGAGTCGATCCGTGATAACCAGACGACGAGAACCCGTCACCCCGCCACCCCGCCCGCAAACCGATCGCGCTTCGACAACAAGCGTAGCCCGTGCAGCGCGACGAGCACCGTGCTTCCCTCGTGGCAAACAACCGCGATCGGGAGCGGCACGATGCCAAAGAGCGTGAGCGGGATCAGCGCGATCACAACGCCCATCGAGAAGATCACGTTCTGCCGGATCATCGTGCGCGTGGCGCGTCCAAGATCGATCGCAAACGGTAGCCGCGTGAGATCGTCCTGCATCAGCGCGACGTCGGCCGCTTCAAGCGCGACATCCGTCCCGCCATGACCCATCGCGACACCGACCGTTGCGGCCGCGAGTGCAGGCGCGTCGTTCACGCCGTCGCCAACCATCGCGACAGCCCCGTGCTCGGTGACAAGCGCCTTGATGCGGGCGATCTTGTCTTCGGGCATCAGCCCCGCTTCAACCGACGCGATCCCGACCTCCGCCGCCACCGCCTTCGCGGTCGCCGCGTTGTCGCCGGTGAGCATCGTCACCGTGCAGCCCTGCGCGGTAAGCGCGGCGACAACCGTCTTCGCTTCCGGACGCGGCGTGTCACGCACGCCGATCGCGCCAAGCGCACGCGCGCCGTGGACGACCGACATCGCGGTCATCGCGCGCGACTCGATCGCGCGAGCGAGCGCCTCCACCTCGCCGTTCGCCTTCAACTGCGCGTGGCCCTCGAAGAGTTTCGCGCGCCCAACACCCGCACGCACTCCGTCGACCGTCGCCTCAACGCCCTTCCCCTTCACCGCCGCCGCGTCTTGCGGCGCTGGCACCTCGATGCCGCGCGCTGCCGCCGCAACGACGACCGCATGCGCGATCGGATGGCTCGACACCGACTCGACCGACGCCGCCACGCGCAGGAGCTCGCGCTCGTCGACGCCCGGCATGCACGCGATCTCCGCGACCTCGGGACGTCCGCGTGTGATCGTGCCAGTCTTGTCGACCGCGATCGCACGCACGAGGCCGAGCGACTCAAGATGCGCGCCACCCTTGACGAGTACGCCGCCACGCGCCGCGCGAGCGAGACCTGCAAGCACCGCGGCTGGCGTCGAGATCGCGAGCGCGCACGGCGAAGCGCCGATCAACATGCTCATCGCGCGGAGAAATGCCTCGTTCCACGTGAGCCAACCGAAGAGCGGTGGCGCGACAATCGCAAGCGCCGTCGCCACGAGAACGCACGGCACATAGACGCGCGTGAAGCGCTCGGCCGCGCGCTCGGCGGTCGACTTCGATGCCTGCGCTTCGGCAACGAGTTTCACCATCCGCGCGACGAGCGTTTCGCCCGCGCGCCGCGAGACTTTCACCACCAACGCGCCGTCGCCGTTGAGGCTCCCCGCAAAAACCTCGCTGCCGGGCTCCTTCTCGACCGGCATGCTCTCGCCGGTGAGCGGGCTCTGGTCGACGCCCGAACGCCCCTCCTCGACACGACCGTCGGCCGCGATCCGTTCTCCCGGCCGAACGACGACGAGGTCTCCGGGCGACACCGACTCGACGGGCACTTCGCGTTCGGTACCGTCCCCCGCGCGAACGCGCGCGGTTTTCGGCGCCAAACGCGCGAGCGCCGTCACCGCCGAACGCGCGCGGGAAAGCGCGAGATGCTCGAGCCCGTGGCCGAGCGAGAAGAGAAAGAGAAGGAGCGCCCCTTCGAAGAACTCGGCGACGAGCGCCGCACCGATCGCGGCGACAACCATCAGGAAGTCGATGTCGAGGCGACCCTTTGCGAGTTGCTTGAGTCCGTCGCGCGTTGCCTCCCAGCCACCGACCACGTACGCCACGGCGTAACAGGCGTAGGAGGCGTAGCGCAGAGGGTCGGACGCGTTGGATTCGCTTCCGGCGCCCTCGCCCGCCCCGCGCGCGAGGAAATACCCCGCCGCCAGCGCGACGCCTGCAATCGCGGGCCAGACGAGTTCGGCGTAGGGACCATGCGTGCGCGGGCTCGGCGATGCCCCACCGGGCTCACCCGGGTCGAGGTCGTGCGAAACGCCGTGCGCATGCAGGTGCATCCGCGCAGACTAGCGGCAATCGCGAGTGATTGGCTTCGACATCGAAGGCTGACGTCATCCGTTCCGGGGACTTCGTCCCCCGGGCACCCAGTCAATCGTCCCCGGACATCACAAGACCGTGGGTGTGAGATCGGGAGTACGTTGGACCGGAATCACGTTGGACCGGAATCACGTTGGACCGGAATCACGTTGGACTGGGAGTACGTTGGAACTGTGTGACCGTAGACGAAGTCTGCGGAACATCGGACGTGGGAGTTCATCCGTCGAAGGCTGACGTCATCCGTTCCGCAGACTTCGTCCCCGCACATCACAAGACCGTGGGTGTGAGATCGGGAGTACGTTGGACCGGGAGTACGTCGGACGAGAACTACGTTGGACCGGGAGTACGTTGGAACTGTGTGCCCGTAGACGAAGTCTGCGGAACATCGGACGTGGGAGTCCATCCGTCGAAGGCTGACATCATCCGTTCCGCAGACTTCGGCTGCGCCTCCGTCTACGGGCACACATGTCGGGCGAGCCGCGCTCGAGCGCCCTCACCTCGGCCCCCGAGGATTCACTCCGAGGGGCGCCGAAGAAAGCGAGCGAAAGCGAAGCGAGTCGCGAGCGCTCGATTTCAGAACAGCAGTTGCAACTGCGTGCGGAACACCCACTGGCCCTCGTTCGTGAATCCGTCATCCGTGCTGCCGGAGAAGTCCTGCAGCCAGTCGGCGCCGCTCGACGCGAAGTCGCCGATCGGCGTGAACGCGTAGCCGAAGTCGGTGGTCCACTTCACATCCTTGCTGCCGCCAACGTAGTAGTTGAAGCCAGCGGTCACGATCGAGTCGAGCTCGAGCTCGACGCCCGGTTCCTCCGTACGGAACTGATCGGTGTCGGTGTCACCGACCTCGTAGCGCGCGTACAGCTCGATCTCATCTGAGACGAACACGCCGCCCTGGACGACCGCGCCCCACTGGTTCATCGCATCCGACTCGCCATCGCGCGTATCGACCTCGCCGGTCAGGTTCACCTTGCGATACACGCCGTACACGAAGAGGTTCGCGCCGACTGCCCCATGCCGCCGACGCCAACCATCCAGCCGAACTCCTCGCCACGGAAGCTGTTCAGGTCGCGGAACTGCTTCCAGTTGCCGGCACCGAGCCACTCGAATCGACCCGCGAACGCCCAGTTGGTGAGGTTGCCGTTGAACGGCGTCGTGTAGCCGCCCGCGAATCCGCCCGCCGCGTTCGCCCACGATGTTGCGGAGTTGGTCGGCACGCTTGTGGCGTTCGCCCGCAGACCGTCGCCGTAGAAAAACTGCGCCTTGAACGGATCGGTCGTCCGGCCGCCGTACTCGACCTGGATGCCCTGCGAGAACTTCGTCGAGTAGACGTCGTTGACGAGCGAGCGCTCGACAGCCAGCTGCGCCGAGCTCGACACGAGCTCCTCGCGCAGGAACGGCGCCTTGAACTGACCGACGCGGAGGTTGAAGCCGTTGTCGAACGCCTTCTGGATCCACACGTTCTCGACGCTGCCGACGATGTTGCCGGTCGAGAACGACTGATCGCCCGAGCTGATCGACGCGGGCGTACGGTTGAAGACGGGCTGGAGCTCGTACGTCCAGCTCGGATCGAACACGAAGCCGGTGAACGCCAGCTTGGTGCGGCGGTTCTCAAAGCCCCAGACGTTCTCCTTCGGAACCGACTGCGTGCCCGTTCCCGGCTGGTTGGTCGTGGTGATGCCCTCGTTCGAACGCTGGTTGTACGCCCAGCGGAACTGGATCTGGCCCTTGATGTTGAGCTTGAAGTCGCCGCTCGGGCTGGCGATGAAGAAGCCACCCTGGTCCTTGTTCCAACCGGCGGTCGCGCCCGACGCCTGCAGGCTCGAGCGCGTATCCGCATCGGCGAGCACGTCGGTCACGATGCCGCGGATCTCCTGCGCGCGCTGCTCGGTCAGCCACTGCTCGCCGTTGGCGCCGGCCTCGAGCTTCTCGACCTTCGCCGCGAGCGCCTCGTTCGCCTTCTTCAGATCGGCGATCTGCCGCGCGAGTTCGGTGTCGTCGGCCAACGCGCCACCGGCGAGCGACAGCGTCGTCGCTCCGGTCAGCACCATTCCGTATCCATGCTTCGTCATGCGTGAGCTCCTTGAGGTTCGTGTGGTGATCCGCGCGCCTCCGGATGGAACCGCGGGACAGCGCGCAAACTAGAAGCGGCGCTCACCGAAGGGGAACGCGATCTTGACACGCCGCGTCTTCACGGTTTCTGAACATGAAGCCCGCGCGAGTGCGGTGTTCAGAAACCCCGTGAAAACGGGGCTTCCATTCAGATCGTGTCGCGCTCTTCACTCGTTCTGAACAGAACTCCAACACGAATCCTCGCATGTGTGAAGGATGTTCCCCGCTCAACGTTCAGACGCCGGCCGCTCCTGCATGTGCATGACACACGGAACAGGCCGACGGCCGCAACCACAGGGAGCACCACATGGAGCATCACATGTCCGACCACCTGCATCTCAGCCGCATCCGGAACGCCATCGCTCTCGCACCCGCCGTCGCGCTTGCGTTCGCCTCGATCGGTTGCAGCACCACCCCCGCCTCCACCAGCACTTCCGCGAACGCGACCGTGCTGCGCGTCGAGCCGATCGTGCTGACCGAGCTCGTCTGCCCCGTCACGGGCGAGACGGTGACCATCGAAAGCGAGGCGGCGTTCTTCGAGTGCTATCCGGTGTACTGCCTCGATCGCGCGAGCGCGCGGCAGTTCGCGTCGCTCGAGGCGAAGCAGCGTGCGCGGCTCGGCGCCGAGCAGGTGCTCGCGCAGAAGGGCATCGCGAACACGACCTGCCCGATCACGGACGAGGCTCTCACCGCCGCAGCTTCCCCCGCCGTCTTCGAGGGCGAGGTCATCGGCTTCGCATCGCTCGCCGATGCGAATCAGTTCCGCTCGCTGCCGATCGAGAAGCGCGCGAGACTGATCGCGCAGTGGAAGGCTGCGATGACGGAGGACAGCGACGCCGGCTGATCCGGACTCGCCGCGACGAACTCGACGCACGCGTCACTCGGAGCGCAACTCGACATCGACGCGGCCGAAATCCGTCGCAAGCGTCGACGCGAGGCTCTGCGAGACGAGCTCGTCGCCGAGGCCCGAAGGCACCTGTGCGGCGATCGTGAACGAACGCCCCGACGCGCCGACGCGCTGTCCGATCACGCGGCAGCGCATGGCGCGCAGCGCTTCGGCCGCGACCATCTGCGCCTTCGTGCGATCCGCACCGATAGGAACGCGCACCTTGACCTCGGTCGCGCGGCGCGCCTGCAGCCACCAGATGACGATCCAGCCGGCACCCGCCACGATGATCGCGGTCGTGTACTGCGTGAGACCGCATGCAAGGCCGATCACCACCACGAGGATCGCGCGGCCGGTCATGTGCGGGTTTCCGATGACGGTGCGGAAGCGGATGAGCGATCCGATCCCGAAGATCACGAACGCCATCGCCTGATCGATGAGGACGAGCGCCGAGACGACCGCGCCGATCACGCCGAGGATGACAAGCGTCTTGCGCTCCTCGTGCGCCTCGGCGAGGTCACGGCGCCGGACGGCGCGCGGGTGGTAGGCGAGCAGCGACGCAAGCGCCACCGACAGCCCGACGCCCACGATCATCTCCACCCAGTTCTGCCAGATCGTGAACTGGTGCAGCGCATGCTGCAGTCGCTCCGCCGGCGACTCGTGCAGCGAACTGCGCAGGAAGTTGATCGACGGTTCGGCCTCGGAGAGCCCCTTGTCGGAGCTCGTCGCGGCGGGGCTCGTCGCGGCGGGGCCGGCGATCGCGGCGGCGACGACGAGCGAAGACGCGAGAACACCGCCGAACACCGCGCTCATGCGCGCGAAGAGGCCCGATCGAATGAGAAAGCGGTCCGACATCGGGAGAAATGTCGGCGTTCCGGGGGTGAGGAGGGCACAAAATGCGCGCTCAGCGGCGGCGGCGCGTTCCCATCACGTTCGGGACGGCGATGCGCTGCTCGCCGCCCTGCGCCTGCCGCTGCGCGGCCACCTCGCGGTCGGCCACCTGGCGGAACTGGGCGTTGACCTTCTCCACGCTTTCGCGGACGGTCTTCACCTTGTCGGCGCCGAGCCCCTGCAGAATGGCACTCGCCATGGCGTTCGCCGGGTTGAACATGCCGAAGCCAAGCGTGCTCTTCTCGAGGTCGATCCGGACGTGGGTGACGCCGAAGTCGGAGAGCATGCAGAGCACGGCCATCACCTCGGGGTCCTCGACCGTCTTCCCCTCCTTGAGGAGGACTCCGAGCAGCCGTCCGCCGGTCATGAAGATCGGCTCGTTGATCTGCTTCGCGGCCGACACCTTGCGTGCGACCGTCTCCATGGACTCGCGACCCTGTCGAAGGACGCGCACGGCCGCGTCATTGAGGTTGATCGTGCGGCGGAACGCGTTGCAGAGGGCGCCACCCATCGCGAGGCCCGACTCGACCGCGGCGAAGCCGAAGGCGGTCTCGAGGCCCTGCGCGGCGTCGGTGGCAACCTCCTCGGTGACGTTCGCGTTCGCGCCGTCGGTCCACATGTTCTTGATGCCGAGCGAGGCGCAGATCTCGAATCCGGCCTGCACGACGCCGTCCGACTGGGGCTTGCCCTCGGCGAGGAGGCCCGCCAGGACGTTCGCCGCGACGTGCGGGATCGAGCCCTCGGGCCCGATCTTGGCGATGCAGAGGTTCACGAAGGCCACGAAGTCCTTCTTCTCGGGATCCTTGATGAGGACGTACTGGCCGTTGACGCGGAGCGAGCTCATGATTGTCCTTCCGGGTGGTCCTTCCGGCGCAGGGCGCGGACTGTCGCCGGGCGGCCCCGGCGGGAGGGCGATGGTAGCACCTCCCCCACCCACGCCGGAGGCCACTTCCCGTAGCATCGGGCCATGCCGAACGACGCTCCCCACCCGCTCGTCGGGATCATCATGGGCTCGCAGTCCGACTGGGAGACCATGCAGCATGCGGCCAGCACGCTGGAGTCGCTCGGCGTGCCGCACGAGACCCGGGTGGTCTCGGCGCACCGCACTCCGGACCTTCTCTTCGAGTACGCGTCGAGCGCGCGCGCTCGCGGCCTGAAGGTCGTCATCGCGGGCGCAGGCGGCGCCGCGCACCTGCCAGGCATGTGCGCGTCGAAGACCGACCTTCCTGTGCTCGGCGTGCCGGTCGAGTCGAAGGCGCTGCACGGCATGGATTCGCTGCTCTCGATCGTCCAGATGCCTGCGGGCATCCCGGTCGGCACGCTCGCGATCGGCCGGGCGGGCGCGGTGAATGCCGCGATCCTCGCCGCGAGCATTCTCTCGCATCTCGATGCCGGCATCGCCGCGCGCGTCGCCGCGTTCCGCGCGAAGCAGACCGCGGATGTGCTCGCGAACCCGGTGCCGGTTCCAACCACTGGGAAGCCCGCGTGAGCACGACGACGGTCGGCATCCTCGGCGGCGGACAGCTCGGGCAGATGCTCGGACTCGCCGCGATTCCGCTCGGGATCGACTGCGTCTTCTACGACCCTTCGCCCGAGGCCCCCGCGCGCACGGTCGGTCGTCACATCGCCGCGGCCTGGAACGATCTCGATGCGCTCGCGCGCTTCGCCGACATGGTCGATGTGGTGACGTTCGAGTTCGAGAACGTGCCGACCGCGAGCCTCGCGGCCGTCGCCGCGCGCAAGCCCGTGCGACCGGGACTTCGTTCGCTCGAGCAGACCTGCGACCGGATCCGCGAGAAGGAGTTCCTCCGCGATGCGGGTGTGCCCGTGCAGCCGTTCGCGGCCGTGTCGACCGAGGCGGACCTGGCGATCGCGCTCGCGACGGTCGGCACGCACGGCGTCCTGAAGACGCGCTCGCTTGGTTACGACGGCAAGGGGCAGCGCGTGGTGCGCGGCGCCGCCGAACTCGCACCCGCGTGGGATGCGCTCGGTCGGTCGCCCTCGATCTACGAGGCGTTCGTACCGTTCGATCGCGAGGTGTCGGTGGTGGCGACGCGCGCCCTCGATGGGACGAGCGTCGTCTACCCGATCGTCGAGAACCTGCACACGCAGGGCATTCTCTTCCGATCGACCGCGCCCGCGGCGGTGCCCGACGCGCTCGCGCGCGCGGCCGAACGCCATGCGCGGCAGGTACTCGAGGGGCTCGGTCACGTCGGCACGCTTGCGCTCGAGATGTTCGTCGCCGACGGCACGCTCATCGCGAACGAGATCGCGCCGCGCGTCCACAATTCGGGCCACTGGACGATCCAGGGCGCGCGCACGAGCCAGTTCGAGAACCACATGCGCGCGGTGGCGGGGCTACCGCTCGGCGATGCAGGCGCGCCGGAGCCCGCGGCGATGGTCAACCTCATCGGCGGTCTGCCGCCGATCGGCGAGATCCTTGCGATTGCGGGCGCAACCGCGCAGTTCTACGGCAAGTCGCCGCGTCCCGGCCGGAAGGTCGGACACATCAACATCGTCGCGCCGACGCGCGAGATGCTCGTGCAGCGCCTCGCCGACGCCGAGCATCTTGCGCGGCAACACAACCAACTCGCCTGACATCACATCGAGATCCCGAGAAAGAGACCCATGCTCCGATTTCCCGCTGCATTCCCCGCGCCTCCTCGTCGCCGCACCGTCTGCATGATCGCTGCGTCGGTGCTGGTGGCGGGCCTCGCGGGCTGCGCATCGACGGTCGAGTCGGTCGATGGCGAGACGAAGACGAGCGCGATGACGGAGGCGCCGTTCCTCGGAAGCTGGACGAGCGAACTCGATGGCGCGCGGCTCGTGGTCGAGCCGACGGGGATCTTCTCCGTGGACGTGCCGGCGAAGGGCGACAAGCCAGCACGCAGCGCGGTCGGTCGATGGATGATGGAAGAGACGTCGGAGGACAAGAAGGCGGTGGTCTTCGCGAACCTCGCGGGTTCGGGGTCGTGCGCGGAGATCCCGGGGACGTATCGGTTCGAGCTGGTGCGCGACACGCTGCGGTTCGAACTGGTGCGCGACGAGTGCCCGGGGCGTCAGGAGCACATGGCGTGGCCGTGGACGCGGAAGGGCAGCTGAGCGCGCGAGGAGCGTGCGCATTCCGACGGCCGCGACGGCCCGGTGCCGACGGTCCGGTGCCGGGTAGTTCGCGGGTACGAGCGGGTACAAGCGGGTCCGCAACCGGCACCGCGCGCGACGCATGGAAGCTTCGAGCCCGACGCGCCTTACGACCGCTTTCCATCGTGCCGGCGAGTTCGCGGGTACGAGCGGGTACAAGCGGGTCGCTGCGCGGCACGGGACCAGAGGCGCGGCGCAATGGAGACACCCTCGCGCGGGAGCATTCAAAAACACACGCGCCCCGCGGAGACCGCGGGGCGCGTGTTCGTTTGTTTGGCTCGAAGCGGCTGCCGCAGCAGCACGTCAATCAGCTCGCGGTCTTCAGCTCGCCTCCGCTCGCGGGTGCGCGCCGTCGTAGTCGGCCCGCATCTTGCCCTGCGCGAGGTGCGTGTACACCTGCGTCGACGAGAGCGACTGGTGACCCAGCAACTCCTGCACCGCCCGCAGGTCCGCACCGTTGTTGAGCAGGTGCGTCGCAAAGCTGTGGCGGATCGTGTGGGGGCTGATGTCCGGATCGAGGCCGACCTTGACGAGATACTTGGCCACCTTGCGGCGCACCGAGCGGCTCGAGAGACGTGATCCGTGCTTGTTCACGAAGAGCGGCGCGTCCTGGCTGCTGGTGAGCCCCGCCGCCTTCATCTCCGCGTCGAGCATGTCGAGGTAGTGACGCAGGCTCTTGAGCGCGTGCGCGCCAAGCGGCACGATGCGCTCGCGACGGCCCTTGCCACGGATCACGATGCACTCGTTCGACTCGTTCAGGTCGCCGCGGTTGATCGCGACCACCTCGCTCACGCGGATACCGGTCGAGTAGAGCGTCTCGAGGATCGCGCGGTCGCGCGCCCCGAGCAGATCGCCGTCATCCGGCGCCGAGAGCAGACGCTCGACCTCGTCGACCGTGATCGCCTTGGGCAGGCGGCGGGCCTGCTTCGGCGTACGGATGAGGGTCATCGGGTTGGTGGCCGTGAAACCGCGCTTCTCGAGCCACTTGTGGAAGCTGCGGAGCGTCGCGATCTTGCGGGCCATCGTGGCCGGCGAATAGTCCTGTTCGGAGAGCTTCGCGAGGAAGCCGCGGATCTTCTCGACGTCGCACGCGAGGATCGTCGCCGTGGCCGACGCGGGCACCGGCTTCTTCGCCTGTGAGGCGTCGAGGGCGGCCTGCTCGGTCTTCGGATCGACCTTGACCTTCAAGTCCTTCTCGAGGTACTCGACGAACTGCCGGAGGTCCAGCCCATAGCACCGCGAGGTGTAGGGGCTGAAGGCGCGCTCATCGATCAGGTACGAAAGGAAGCGCTCGACGATGGGGAGGTTCTCGTTCATGGCTTTGCCTCGGTCTTGGCCCGTTGCGGGCCTCGGTCTGGCGTTCCGGACGCCGGGGTAGACGAAAGTCGGACGTGACTCGGTGCTGGATCGCTGGCTGTCGAGATGTGACGGGACGATCTGCTGCGGACGCGTCTTTCTCCGAACCACCGGATGGGAAATCGGGCCAAAGGGCCTGTGGTCCTTAAACCCAAATCCCAAGATGGCTATCGGCCTGAAGGCCTGCGGAGTTCAACTGTTTTTTCGCGGACCGTCCGAAACGCGTGGCTGACGATAGGAGTCAAAGTCGCGCTTAGGACATTGCAGGGCATGGATTTATGGGCAAATGAGCCCAAGTTCAGCCGCATGAAACCCGCCGGACCATGGTCCGCTCCGAAACCCCGCTCTTCGCAGGCGACCCGCTCGAAGGCGAAATAGGCTCTTTCGTCATATGATCGCGTGTTAAGACGGCTGATCGATTCGCAATCGAAGCAGAACGCTACTTCTGCTCCTGGACCCGCTCGGCTCGGCCGGCCGGCAGGGCCACACCCAGTCGGGCCGCCTCCTGCTCGAGAAGATCACGAGTCAGGATCCACGCGCCGAAGCGGGTGAAGAGGTCGATGCGCACCTCGTAGGCCTTCGACCCGAGCGCACTGTCGGGGTCCGCGCGCCCCATCGCGTACCGCTCGAGCTCGATCAACGTCTCGTTGCTGCGTCCGTCGAGGATGCGCGATGCCTGGGAAATCTCGGCCCGTGCGCCTTCGGCACCCGCCGGCGTCTCCGCCGTCGGCATCGTCAGTTCGTTGAGGTCAAGCGCCCGATTGCCGCCGGTCCCACCCGCCGAGATCACCTCGACCGCGGCACCGAATCGAAGCGGCTTGTACGGATCCCAATCGGTCACGGTGCCCAACACGAGGCCGTCCGCCTGCAGCGTGCGCATCAGCGTGTATGCCTGCTGGAGATCGCGCACGCCCGTCATTCCGAGGCTCTTCATCGCGGCAAGCGAGCGATTGAGCGGGAGGCAGCGCAGGCCCTCGACACCCTCGATCTCCGCCACGAATCGATCCGCGATCGCGAGACCGTCGACCTGCGACACGCCCGTCTCGTTCGCAAAGGGAACCACCGCCCACACGCGCTCGGTGTCGTAGGGAGCCCGCAGCACGATCGGCTGCGCCATCGGCTTCACGCAGCCGCCGAGCAACACGGCGACGATCGCAAGCGATGCGGAGAGAACGGCCCAACGGGTACGGGATGAAGCGGACGCGGGAGTCGTGTTGCGTGCCATGGTGGGCATATCGACTGCAACGGCCGTGCCAACGCAATCGACAGGCGAACGGGCTTCTCGGCCAGCCGGGCCCGACTCGGAAGGCCCGATTCGGAAGGCCCGATTCGGAAGGTCCGACGCCGGACCGTCACCGGCTGCCAAAACGCTCAACCAATCACTCGGGCGCGTTCGCGTAGGTGTCGGCCTTCAGCAACTCGGGGACGGCGCTCTTGGCCGCCGACGACGCCGATGCCTCGGCCAGCTTCGCGGCCTTGGCGGCCTCGGCATCCGCCGTCGCCTTTGACTTCTTGCCGGCATTGGCCGCGAATTCCACCGATCCAGTGCCGTTCCGCGCTCCATCAACCGCGATCGCCCAAATGTTCTCCGAACCGCCACGGTTCGAGACGAAGTAGACCTTGCCGTCCGCACCCCAGCACGGCTGCATGTTGCGGAAGCGGCTGTTGGTGAGGCCGATGCGACCGGTGCCGTCGGCGTTGACGATCCAGATGTCGGACTGCTCGGGCCATTCGCCGTTGGTGTCGGGGCTCACGACCGTCGTGAAGACGACCTTCTGCCCGTCGGGCGACCAGCTCGGCTGCAGGATCGCGGCGTTCTTCGCGCTCACGATCTCGGTCGGGTTCATTCCCTCGCCCTTCACGATGTCGATGGTCCACACCCCGTAGAGGCGCGAGCCCCGCTGCCGGGCACGCTGGAACAGCAGCGTGTCACGCTCCTCGACCGGGCTCCATCGCGGAAGGAAGCCCTCGCACACGAAGGTGCGCAGGCCCGGCGTGGCGCTGTCGACGATCCAGATCTCCCACGTGCCCGTACGGCCGTTCTTCCGGCTGAAGGCGAGACGCCGGCCATCCGGCGCCCAGGTGGGCTGGACCTCTTCGTCGGCATCGAAGGTGATCTGGGTCGGCGCGCCGCCCGTGATCGGCATGGTGTAGATGTCCCAGTTGCCGTTGCGGTTCGACGCGAACGCGATCTTGGTGCCGTCCGGGGCGATCGACGGCATGAGGTCGTCGCTCGGATCGGTGGTGAGCTGGGTCACGGTGCGGCCATCGACCGACTTCCGGTAGATGTCGAACGTCGGACGGTGCTGCGTCGAGGCGAACACCATGAAGCTGCCGCTCCGGTCGACATCGGGCGCGTAATCGCCGCCTTCCGCGGCGAAACTGACCTGGGAGATGTTGCCACCGCCCTCGGTGAGCCCATTGTCGTTCATGCGGCGCGCATCGCCGTTTGCCGAGGAAATCAGCGACGATCGGCGACCTGCGGCGACGCCCGTGCGGGGCATCGTGAGCGGCGCGCTGGTCGCGACCGCACCAGCCGACTGCTCGTCCGAGCTCGAAGGGCCCGCGGACGCCGTCGGCACCGGCGTCGCCGACGACGCGGTCGCTCGGCGCGCTGGCACCGAGATCTCTTCCTTCGGCTCGTTCATCGAAGAGACGAGCCCGGACAGCGTGCTGCAGCCACCCGCGCACGCGACGCAGAGCGCGAACGCGAGGTGGGCGAATGGTGCGGACCGGAGTGCCTGGATGGTTCGAACGGGTCGCATGACGGTCTCCTGCGGACAAGCCGCTGTCGTTGGTATCGGCGGGTCGCTCTGGGAGGTTGAATCCGGTCGCGCCGTTTGGTGTGAGAACAGCCCGCACTGCGGCGACGCCCGTCGGGAACCGCCCTCCCGGCGCCCGGAACGCGATTTCGCACGCGCTGTTTTCGCGCATCCGCCCACCGCGGCGGCGATTCGACGGCGGGGCCGGATACACTGTTCCCCTTCGCGATTGCGTAGCTCAGTCGGTAGAGCAGCGGCCTTTTAAGCCGTAGGTCCTGGGTTCGAATCCCAGCGCAATCAGTCGCGGTCCCCCGCGGCGCGCATCCGTCCCCGAGTGCAATCGAGATCCGTCCGCCCATGCTCGTCCTTCATGCCGTCTGGACCCGTGAGCGACTCCACCTGTGGGCCGAGGATGCGGCTCTTGCCGCGAAACCCGTGGCGGTCCCGGCGATCGCTGCCGGTTCCCACGCCGAACACGTCCGTCACCCGTTCGCCGCCGACGAGGCGAAGCTCCGCGCGGCGCTCGTCGCCGGCAACCTCCTCGCGGGCGACGACATCCATCACGAGGCGATCCCGCTGCGTCTGTCGCTGCCCGCGACGACGACCGAAGCCGGCGTTACGCCCCTCCCGAGCGACCGACTCGCGAACACGCTCGGCATCGCCGACGACGCGATCCCGCATCTCGCGATGCTCGACGTCCCCGCGCTTGCGATCGAGACCCCCGCCGCGCTCCGGTTCCTGCTCGCGCCATCGGACGACGAGCAGCCGCTCGTCGCCGGACTGGTCGTGGGTCACGAGTTCCGCTTCTGGCGCGAGATCGCCGCGCTTGCCGCCGACCTCATCGCCGACCAGCGACTTGTCCCGAGCCTGATCCAGGAGAAGACCGGTCGGTTCCGAGCGGTGTGGCAGCCCTGGCTTGCCGACGGTGCTCCCGCACAGCGGCTCACGGCGCTGCTCGCCGCGATTCCCGGCAGCGCGCGCTGCGTCGACGACGAGTTCCGCGGTCAACCGTGGGCGATCGTCGAGGCCGCGATCCTCGGCTTCGTCGACTGCGAGGCGCGGCGCATCCTCGAGGCGGAGAGCTACGGCGACGCGATCGAGGATCGCGATCCGGCGATCGATCCGCACGTCGCATGGCTGTCGGGCCTTCTTGGCAAGAACGACACCGTGCAGGGCGTGAAGAGTTCCGACACGCACCTCATGCGCGGCGCGCGACAGTGGCTCTCGAGCCTCGACGCCGCGAGCGAGTCGCGCTTCGTCAAGCTCGCGTTCGAGCTGAACGAGCCCGATCCGACGGCGTTCGATTCGGGCGACGAGCTCGGCCGCAATGCGCAGTGGACGATCGCGTTCAAGCTCATCACCAACGACGATCCACCGGTCGTGATCGACGCCGAGCAGATCTGGGCTCAGGGCAAGGATGGCCTCAAGGGCCTGCTCGCGCGCTTCGGCGGCGAAGGCGAACCCGCCGGCGACGTGCTGCTCGCCGAACTTGCGCGCGCGGCGCGCATCTGGCCGCGCGTCGAGAAGTCGCTCGAGGATTCGGCGCCGTGCGGCATGTCGCTCTCGACCACCGAGGCGTACGCGTTCCTGCGCGACTTCCGTCCGATCCTCATGGAGTCGGGCTTCGTCGTCCTCGCGCCGGGCTGGTGGGGACAGGCCGCAAGCCGGCTGGGCGCGCGTCTTCTCATCGACTCGGGCGACATGCCGCTCCCCTCGGGTGGCGGCGCCGGCGCCGACGGCGAGGGCAGCCAGCTGGGCCTCCACAGCCTCGTCAACTACTCGTGGCAGATCGCGCTCGGCGATCAGACGCTCTCCATCGAGCAGTTCCAGCGCCTCGCGGGCCAGGGCTCGCCGCTCCTCCGCGTGAACGGGCAGTGGGTCGAGATCCGACCCGACGACCTCAACGGCGCGGTGCGCTTCCTCAAGGAACACCCCGGCGGCCAGATGACCGTCATGCAGGCGATCCGCCTCGGCAACGGCCTCGACGGACCCGAGACCGGACTTCCGATCCTCGGGCTCGACGCGCAGGGCTGGGTGAGCGAGCTCCTCGGCTTCAAGGGCGATGAGAAGTTCTCCTCGGTCGAACAGCCCGAGCGCTTCCAGGGCACGCTGCGTCCGTACCAGCAGCAGGGCCTTTCGTGGCTCGCGTTCCTCGATCGCTTCGGCCTCGGCGGCTGCCTCGCGGACGACATGGGCCTCGGCAAGACCGTGCAGCTCATCGCGCTGCTCCAGCACGAGCGGCAGAAGGCGCAGGGCCGCGTGGTCGGCCCGACGCTGCTCGTCTGCCCGATGTCGGTCGTCGGCAACTGGAACCGGGAGCTCCACCGCTTCGCGCCCGAACTCGTCGTGCACGTCCATCACGGACTCGAGCGGCCGCAGGGCGAGAAGTTCGTCGAGACCGCGCTTGCCTCCGACATCGTGGTGACGACCTACGCGCTCGTCGTGCGCGATAAGGACAGCCTCGAGCGCGTGCACTGGCGTCGCGTCGTGCTCGACGAGGCGCAGCACATCAAGAACCCACCGACGAAGCAGACCGCGTCGATCCGCGCGCTGCGCACGAGCCACCGCATCGCGCTCACCGGTACGCCGGTCGAGAACCGCCTCAGCGAGCTCTGGTCGATCCTCGAGTTCTGCACGCCCGGCTATCTCGGCACGCAGGGCGACTTCCGCCGGCGCTTCGCCGCGCCGATCGAGCGCCACAAGGACCGCCGCCAGGCCGAGCGTCTCAAGAACCTCGTGCGGCCATTCGTGCTGCGCCGCCTGAAGACCGATCCCACCGTCATCAGCGATCTTCCGCCGCTCGTCGAGTCGCGCCAGAACGTGCCGCTCACCGCCGAGCAGGCGCAGCTCTACGACTCGGTGGTCAACGACATGCTCAACCGTGTCGACAACGCCGACGGCATGAAGCGCCGCGGCCTCGTCCTCTCGGCGCTCGTGAAGCTGAAGCAGGTCTGCAACCACCCCGCGCACTTCCTGCGTCAGGGCGCGGACGACGACGACGCCGTGCCTCTGCCGAAGCTCGCGCCGGGCGAGAGGCTCTCCGCGCGCTCGGGCAAGGCGCAGCGCCTGATGGAGATGCTCGAGGAGGTCGTCGCCACCGGCGATCGCGCGCTCGTCTTCACGCAGTACCGCCAGATGGGCCATCTCCTCGTCGCGATGATCCGCCAGGAACTCGACAGCGAGGCGCAGTTCCTCCACGGCGGCACCCCGCAGGCGCGGCGCGAGCAGCTCATCGAGCGCTTCCAGTCGGGCGATCCGAAGTGCCCGATCTTCGTGCTGTCGCTGAAGGCCGGCGGCGTCGGTCTCAACCTGACCGCCGCGAACCACGTGTTCCACTTCGACCGCTGGTGGAACCCGGCCGTCGAGAACCAGGCGACCGACCGCGCGTTCCGCATCGGCCAGCACCGCACGGTGCACGTCCACAAGATGATCTCGGAAGGCACGCTCGAGGAGCGCATCGATCAGATGATCGAGCAGAAGACCGAGCTCGCGCAGCAGATCATCGGATCCGGCGAGTCGTGGCTGACCGAACTCTCGACCGGGCAGCTGCGCGACCTGCTGACGCTCCGTCGTGACACGCTCGAGGAAGAGTCATGAGCGAGCTCGAGGAAGAATCATGAGCGAGCTCGAGGAAGAATCATGAGCGAGCACGAGGAAGAATCATGAGCGAGCACGAGGAAGAATCATGAGCGAGCACGACGCACCCGATCCAACGACGCCGGCGACCGGCACCCCCGGCGCCGGGTCGCAGTTCGCGCGCAACTCGTCGTTCAACTCGGGCCCGGGCATCCGTCCGATGCGCCGTCCCGACACGCCGCGCCGACTGAAGAACGGCATTCGTCTCCGCCGCAAGGAGGGGATCGAACTGCTCGCGTGGCCCGCCGACGCGTGGTCGACGCTGCTCCTCGACGGGATCAGCGACGCCGTGCGCGCCGAGGGACTCGACTACGCGCGCGCCGGGCAGACCGCGACGCTGCAGATCCTCCCGAATGGAGTCGAGGCGCAGGTGCAGGGCCGCTCGCCGCGTCCGTACGCGGTGTGCATCACGCCCGAGACGCTGAGCGCGCTCGACTGGGATCGCGTCGTCGCGATCATGGCGCGCGAGGCCGTGTACTCCGCGAAGCTCCTCGCCGGCGAGATGCCGCCGCTCGTCGAGCAGCCGTTCGCCTCGATCGGGAAGCATCTCGTTCCCCACGTCGCCGCGCAGGTGAAGCGGACGTGCACGTGCGGACTGCCGATGCCGTGCAAGCACGTGATGTGCGTGTCCGCGCTGCTCCTGGAGCGACTTTCGGGCGATCCGCTGCTTGCGTTCACGCTGCGCGGCCTCGATGGCCAGCGGCTGCTCGAGCGCCTGCAGGAGGCACGCGCGATCGCGACGCGCGGCGTCGCGCGCGCGCATTCGACACCGCCCGCGGCGGAAGCCGCACCCGAGGCGGTGCCGCTCGATCGGTCGCTCGAGAACTTCTGGCGCCCCGGACGACAGATCGACGAGATGCCGAGCGAGACGGAGCCGTTCGCGCCGCACGCGCTGCTGCGCCGACTCGGCCAGTCGCCGCTCCAGGGGAAGTTCCCGCTCGTCGGACTGCTCGCGTCGATCTACGACTCGGTCGCCGAGAACGGCCGCAAGCTGCGCGAGGGCGCGCCGCGCGAGGAGTGACGCGCGGAGTGGGCCGAGGGCGCACGTCATGCGTTCCGAGGACGTGAGTGGAGCGCTGACCGCCTCAGCTCACCAGTTCGGCGTAATCCTCGATCGACGCACGCACCACCTGCCACGCGTGCGTCACGCTGTAGATGCCGCGGATCGCCACGCGGTTCTCCTCGCCGGGCATCGTCTTGTAGCTCGCGAAGTAGTGCACGAGCCGATCGATCAGCGCCTTCGGCAGATCCTCGAGGTCGCTCGCGCGCCCGTACACCGGATCGCTCGCGAGCACCGCGATGATCTTGTCGTCGGCCTCGCCGCCATCGACCATCTCGATGCCGCCGACGACGCGCGCATCGAGGATGACCTCGTTGCGGTCGACCGGGCGCTCGGTGAGCACGCAGATGTCGAGCGGATCGCCATCGCCGCGCGTCGAGGTCGGCGAGAGCGCCGCCACGCGCGGGCCGCAGTACGTGCGCGGCACGAAGCCGTAGAGCGCGGGCGGCACCGAGCTCGAGCGCTGCGGCCGGTCGACGCGCAGGTAGCCCGAGTGCTTGTCGATCTCGTACTTCACCACGTCGAACGGCGTGATCTCGATGAACGCGTGCACGATGTCCGGCGGACTCGGCCCGACGGGAAGCCCGTGCCACGGATGCGGCCGGGAGGTGAGGAACTGGATCGCGGGCTTCGACATCGGGTCACTTCTTCGGGAGCTTCTTCAGGAGCTCGTCGACCGCCTTCGCAAGCTGGGCGTCGTACTCGCGCGACTCGTCCTCCGGCGTCTGCACGACCACGAAGTCGGGCATCGCGCCGTTCTCCTCCATGTCGACGTCGTTCGGGAGATACCAGCCGCGGAACGGCATGCGCACGGTCGTGCCGTCGACGAGGCTCTCGGATCCGGTCGAGATCACGCCGCCCGCGGTCTGCTGGCCGACGAGCGGTCCGCGTCCGAGCGTCTTGAACGCATGCGAGGTGATCTCGGCGTTCGAGAAGCTCTTCTCGTTGCAGAGCATCGCCATCGGCAGCGTGTACCGCTGGATGAAGAGGCGGTCCTGCGGATAGCTGTTCTTCCGCGCGAGATCGCCCTCGCGCGGGACCGCGTACGCGTGCGGACGCACGTCGATCGACGCGAGCAGCCGGTCGGCCGTGAAGCCGCCGCCGTTGTTGCGGACATCGACGAGAAGCGCCTCGCGACCGGCCGCCGCCGCGTAGAGATCGCGCTCGAAGCGATCGAGCGATGCCTGGTCCATCGACTGGATGTGCAGGTAGCCGATGCGGCCACCCGACAGCCGCTCGACCTTGCGCGCGTTCTCGAGCACCTCGGCGCGGTAGCGCAGCGCGCGCTCGTCGGTCGATCCCATCGGAACGAGGATCGCCCCGAGTTCGACAGGCTTCGCGGGTTCGACAGGCTTCGCGGGTTCGGCAGGCTGTGCGGCGTCGGCGCCCGCAGCGGCCGCCCCATCCACCGGCTTCGCCGGACGCGTGAACGAGACGAACACTTCCTGTCCCGACTTGCCCGCGAGCATCGTCTCGAGCGGCTTCATGGGATCGACCGGCTCGAAGTCGATCGACACGATCGTGTCGCCCGGCTCGAGACGCGGATTCGCAAGCGCCGCCGGCGAATCCGGCAGCACCTCGGTCACCCGACGACCGCCCTCGGCCGCTTCGGTGGCGACGCCAAGCCTGCCCTGCGCGCGTCGGTTCGCCGAGGCGCCGGCCGTGGGGCCCGCACCGCCGAGCGCATCGGGCGAACGCACGCCGAGGTGCGACGCATCGAGGTGACCGATGAACATGTTCGCGACGAAGTCGAACTCGTCCGCGGTCCGCGCGCGCGACGCGAGATCGCGATGCAGCGCGGTGAGCGCAGGCCAGTCGAGGCCCTTGTCCGCGGGGCTCTTGTAGAACTTCTGTCCCATGATGCGCGAGATCTCGTCGAGCTTCTGCACGTTGCGCTTCGCGAGATCGATCTCGCTCGTCGCCGAGATGTCGAAGGTCTTCGCATCGCCCGCAAGGCCGACGGTCTGTCCGCCACCGGGCCCGAGCGCGACGATCCGGTCGCCGGCGAAGTTGAGTCCGACGATCGATGCGCCGGGCGCGAGCTTCTTCTGCTCGGTGCCGTCCCACTTGACGGTGTAGATACCGCGGTCCTTGCCCTCGGTGCCGACGAACACGATGCGCTCGCCGGTGGGGAGGATCTCGAGATTGACCTCGTCGCCGGGAAGCGTGGTCACGCGACGGACGCGCAGATACGCGTCGTCGAGTTCAAGACCTTCGAACGGATCCTTCGGCACGGGCGCCAACTCGGGCTTCGACTCGGGCTTCGTCTCGGGCGTGGCTTCGGGCTTCGTCTCGGGCGCAGCGGCGGCCGGCGGCTCGGCTGTTGGCGCGTTCGTCGCGGGCGCCGTCGCTTCAGCGGCCTTCGCGTCCGCCACCTTCACTTCGGGGTTCTTTGGCTCAGGAATCTTGGGCTCAAGCGGCTTCCGCTTCTTGTGCGCCTCCGCGCCATCCTTGAAGTACTGCTCGAGATCCCGCACGGAGTAGCCCTCGAGATCGCGATCAAGCATCACCACCCACACGTCGAACTCCTCGTTCGTACGCTCGCTGGTGAACGCAAGCATGCGCCCGTCGGCGGAGAAACGTGGATTGCCGTCGTTGTCCGGGTGGCGCGTGATATTGACCGCGGGCTTTGATCCATCGGCGGCCAGGATCCAGATGTCCTTGTTGAAGTCCTGATCGCTCTCGGCGAGCGCGATCAGCTTGCCGTCGGGCGAGAACACGACCTCGGTCTCGTCGTCCCAGCCCGGGTGGACCACCTTCACCTCGCCAGTCGCAAGATCGAGCCGCGCAAGATCCGCGAGATTGCGCATGAAGAGGAGCGCAGTGCCATCGGGAGATGCCACGGGGCGACGGTCATTGTCGGGTCCGGCGACAAGCGGCGTGACCTCAAAGCGGATCGCGTCGGCCCACCGCGCCGGATCGAACTTCGGGTCCTTCTTCTTCTCGCCGTTCTTCTCGCCGTTCTTCTCGCCTTCCTTCTTCGCGTCGGGCTTCGTCTCGGCCTGCGCTTGTGGCTTCACCGCAGCGCCCGCATCTGGT
>JAJTGL010000050.1 GCA_021297795.1 Planctomycetaceae bacterium | reverse complement strand
GCACGCCGTCGCGGGGGTCACGCTGCTCGACACGGCGCCGGTGCGCATGAAGGACCGTGCATGGCGCCTCGGCCGCAGCATCTTGCGGAGCATGGGACTCACCCGTGCGTTGAACCGCAACCGCAGGCTCGAGGAACTCGCGGGCGTGCGCACGGTGCGTGGTTCGGATCTCGGCGCCGTCGAGCGTCGCCTGCGCCGCGTCATGGACTGCGCGGTCCTTTCGCTCGCGTGGCACCGCATCCGGACGGTGCGTTGCCCGATCGACATCGTGCTCAGCAACGGCGTCGACATCGGGGCGGACGATGTAGGGGATGTCTCCGCGGCGGAGCGATGGTCGCGCTACTCCTCGGCGCCGATCCAGGTGACGAGGACGCAGTCCACGCACAACGGACTCGTGCGAAGCGAGGGCGTGCACATCGTCGCGGAGGTCATTCGGCGTCGGCTCTCCACGATCCCGACGCGCGTGGCGTGATGGATGCGCGCCTCGGTCGCGTACGAGGCCGTCAGTCCGTGCAGGTCGGGAGCCGGGATCGTGACGGTGCGGTGATCGACCGCGATGCGCTCGCGGCGCGGCGTGCCAGGGCGACCGGCGGCCCTCCTGGCATCATGCGCACCAGCGCGAGCAAGTTGCGAAGCAGGTTGCGAGCGCTCCGATCACGTCGTGTAGTCGGCGTTCAGCCGCACATACTCGGTCGTGAGTCCGCACGAGAGGAAGGTGTCGGAGTTCGCTTCGGCCTCCGCGCCTTCGCTTGCGCCGAGCGAGATCGCGATATCGACATGCGATCCGTTGAACGCCGCACGCACCGCGTCGCGGTCGGCCGGGCAGGGCTCGCCGTCGCGGAAGATGAGGATCCCGCCGACGTGCAGCTCGAGGTCGTTCGGTCGGAACGCGACGCCGGCGCGGCCGGCGGCGGCGACGATGCGGCCCCAGTTCGGATCGCCGCCCGTGATCGCCGTGCGCACCAGCAGGCTCGACGCGACGGTCTCCGCCACCTTCAGCGCGTCCGCCTTCGTCGCCGCGCCCGACACGCGCACCGCGAGCGAGCGTTCGAAGCCCTCGCCGTCGCACACGATCATCTTCGCCAGATCGCACGCGACCTCGCGGAACGCCTGCGCGAGGAGCGCCTCGTCGCATGCACCTCCAGCGCCCGATGCCAGCGCGAACACCGAATCGTTCGTACTGGTGTCGCCGTCGACCGAAATCCGGTGATAGCTCGCGTCGGCGGCGTGGCGCAGGATGCGGTCGAGCGTGCGTGCGTCGACATCCGCGTCGGTCGCGAGCACCGAGATCATCGTGGCCATGTCGGGACGGATCATTCCCGCGCCCTTGGCGACGCCGGCGACGTGCACGGATCGCCCGCCACCGCAGTCGATCCGGCGCGCCGACATCTTCGGCTTCGTGTCGGTCGTCATGATCGCGCGCGCGAAGGGCTCGAGGCTTCCGCCATCCTCGCTTGCGGCAAGACGCGCGGCCATGTGCGCGATCTCGGGCACGATGCGGTCCATCGGAAGCTGGACGCCGATGACGCCGGTCGAGTTGACGAGCACGGCCTCGCCGGCGCATCCGAGGGCGAGCGACACCGCGTCGACCATCTCCTGCGCGTTCGCGAGGCCGCGCGGTCCGGTGGCGGCGTTCGCGCAGCCGGAGTTGAGGATGACCGCCGACGCGTGTCCGCGCGAGTCCTTCAGATGACGCCGCGAGACCTCGATCGGCGCCGCGGCGAAGAGGTTGCGCGTGAAGATCGCGGCGGCCGTCGCGCCGCCCGGCATCGCGAGGAGCCCGAGATCGTCGCGCCCGGGCTTCTTGATCGCCGCGGCGCCGACCGACGCGCGGAATCCGCGCGGCCAGCGGAGCGGGGCGGAGGTGACGGCGTTCGGCGCGGAGGCGGCGTGCGTGGTGGTGGTCGTCATCGCGGGGCTCGTCGGGTTCGCGGCGTCACTTGCCGTTCTCGGCGTTTCCGTGCTCGGGAAGCACGGTGTCGTGCACGAGCGCGATCTCGTCGCAGTTCGTGTTCTTCGGGCAGTTCGCGCAGTCCTTCGTCACCTTCTCGGGCAGCGAGTTGATCGACACGCGGCGGAAGCCGCACTTCTCGAAGAACTCGGGCGCGCGCGTCAGCACGAAGAGCTTGTCGATGTGGAGCTGTCCCGCGACCTGCTGGAAGTGGCGCACGAGTCCGACGCCGATGCCGCGGCCCTGGAACTCGGTGTGCACGCCGAGCGAGCGGATCTCCGCGAGATCCGGCGTGTAGATCCAGAGCGCGGCGCAGCCGACGACGCGGCCGTCGACGACGGCGACGCCGAAGTCGAGGATCGCCTTCATGATGTCCTCGCGCGAGCGCGGCAGGTTCTCGCCGTGCTGCGCCCAGTAGTCGACGAGATGCACGATCGCGTCGAGGTCGTCCATGCGCGCCTGCCGGAACTCGACCTCGCCCGCGCCCGCGGGGATCGCGCGCTCGCGCAGCATGCGGCGCACCCGCTCGATCGCGCTCTCGACCGCCTTCGGGCCGGTGCCGCCGGTCACGCCGCGCTTCTCGAGCGTGGCGCTGATCGTGAGCTGCGTGTAGACGTCGTTGTTCGCGCGCGGCGCCTGCTCGCGGATCACCTCGATCGGGAGTTCCTCGAGCGCCGAGTGCGCCTCGATCGCCTTACGGACGAGGCGCCCCGCCTGGTGGTGCGCCTCTCGGAACGGCACGCCGAGCCGGGTGAGGTAGTCGGCGAGGTCGGTCGCGTTCGTGTAGCCCTCGGCGGCGGCGACGAGCGCGTTCTCGCGGTTCACCTTCAGGCCCGCGACCATCGGCGGCAGGATGCGCAGGCACATCGAGAGCTGCCGCATCGCGTCGAAGAGTGGCTCCTTGTCCTCCTGCAGGTCCTTGTTGTAGGCCATGGGAAGGCCCTTGACCGTCACGAGCAGCGTGACGAGGTTTCCGATCTGCCGGCCGGTCTTGCCGCGGAAGAGTTCCAGCGCGTCCGGGTTCTTCTTCTGCGGCATCAGCGAGCTGCCCGAGGTGAACGCGTCGGGAAGCTCGACGAGCGAGGCCTCGCTGGTCGCGTAGAAGATCAAGTCCTCCGCGAAGCGCGAGAGGTGCACCGCGCACAGCGCGCACGCGGAGAGCGTCTCGATCACGAAGTCGCGGTCGCTGACCGCGTCGAGCGAGTTCGCGGTGGGCGCGCGGAATCCGAGGTCCTTCGCGAGCTGCTCGCGGTCGATGGGGTACGCGGTGCCCGCGAGCGCGCCCGAGCCGAGCGGCGAAAGACGCACGCGCTTGAGCGCGTCGGAGAGGCGCTCGAGATCGCGGCGGAACATCTCGACGTAGGCGAGGCACCAGTGCGCGAACAGAATCGGCTGCGCGCGCTGGAGGTGCGTGTAGCCCGGGAACGGCGTCGTCTTCTCGCGCTCGGCGAGGTCGACGAGCGCGTTCATCGCGGCCTTGAGCTCCGACTGGCGCAGCTTGAGCTGCCGCGCGGTCCAGAGGCGCAGGTCGGTCGCGACCTGGTCGTTGCGGCTGCGGCCGGTGTGGAGCTTCTTGCCGAGGTCGCCGACGCGCGCGATGAGCTGCCGCTCGACCCACGAGTGGACGTCCTCGTCGGAGGCGTCCGCGATCGACGAAGGATCCTCCTTCGCGAGCGCGAGCACCTCGCCGAGCGCCGCCTCGAGCTCGCGCTGCTCGTCGGCGGTGATGACGCCGGCGCGCATGATCGCCTTCGACCACGCGACCGAGCCCTCGATGTCCTCTCGGACGAGCGCGCGGTCGAACGGAAGCGAGTCGTTGAACTCGCGGAAGAGGTCGTCGGCCTTGCCTTCGAGCCGGCCGGCCCAGATCGCTGTGGTCATCTCGTGCTGCCCTTGGTCGCGTGTGCGTTGCTGTCGGGACGAAATCGCCGCGGCCCCCGTCGGGGGGCCGTGGCGGGATGGGTTCGGTTCAGGCGTGCTGCTTCGTGGAGGTGCCGCTGCCCGTGCAGCCGCAGCCGGTGCCGCACGACGGCTTGTTCGCCGCCGCGATCTTCTTCGCATCGGGGTTCAGGCCGAGCAGCGCGCGGATCCGGAGCGGCAGGCTGAAGAGGCGAATGAAGCCCTCGCTGTGCTTGTGGTCGTAGACCTCGTCCTCGCCGAAGGTCGCGAAGCCGTGGTGGAAGAGCGAGTTCGGCGAGCGGCGCTTGACCGCCTCGGCGCGGCCCTTGTAGCAGCGCACGACGACGTCGCCGTCGAGCACCTGCGCGATCGCCTCGAACGACGCCCACATCGCCTCGCGCGTGGGGCTGAACCAGGTGCCGTTGTAGATGATCTTCGCGAAGTCGAGCGCGAGCTTCTCGCGGAAGTGGAGCGTCTCGCGGTCGAGCACGAGCTGCTCGAGGCCGCGCACGGCCTCCATCAGGATCGTGCCGCCCGGCGTCTCGTAGACGCCGCGGCTCTTCATGCCGACGAGGCGGTTCTCGCAGATGTCGACGCGGCCGACGCCGTTGCGTCCGCCGATCCTGTTCAGTTCGGCAAGCAGCCCGACGGGGTCCATCGCCTTGCCGTTGAGATGGGTCGGACGGCCCTTCGCGAAGGTGAGCATCACGTCCTCGTGGGCGTCGGGCGCGTCCTTCGGGCTCACCGAGATCATCCACACGTCCTCCGGCGGCGCGTTCCACGGATCCTCGAGCTCGCCGCCCTCGTGCGAGATGTGCCACATGTTCGCGTCGCGCGAGTAGATCTTCTCGGCGCTCGCGGCGCAGGGGATGTTGCGCTCCTTGAGGTACGCGAGCATCGCCTCGCGGCTCTTGAGGTTCCAGATGCGCCACGGCGCGATCACCGGGAGCTGCGGCGCGAGCGACGCGTACGTCGACTCGAAGCGCACCTGGTCGTTGCCCTTGCCCGTGCAGCCGTGGCAGAGCGCGTCGCAGCCGGTCGCGAGCGCGACCTCGACCTGCGCGCGCGCGATGATCGGCCGCGCGATCGACGTGCCCATCAGGTAGCGACCCTCGTAGACCGAGCCCGAGATGCACATCGGGAAGACGAACTCCTCCATGAACTGCTTCTTGAGATCGACGACGACGCACTGCTTGGCGCCGGTGCGGATCGCCTTCTCCTCGATGCCCTCGAGTTCGCGCGCACCCTGGCCGACGTCGGCGACGCAGGCGATGACTTCGCAGCCGTAGGTCTCGACGAGCCACGGGATGATGCAGGAGGTGTCGAGGCCGCCGGAGTAGGCGACGCACACGCGGGTTGGCTTCTTGCTGTTGGACATGATCGTTTCTCTGTCGGTTCCTGGATGTGGTGCGGATGTCGCGGGATGGTTCGGTCGTGTTCCGTTGCGCGGGGATCAGGCCGGAGTGGCCACGATTCCCGAGCGCGACGCGTCGACGGGGGGGTGAGAGGGTAGCGCGCCGTTGATCGCTCCGAGCAGGGCGAGAAGGAGCGCGTTCTGCGCGTGCATCCGGTTCTCCGCCTGGTCGTAGACCACCGAGCGCGGCCCGTCGATCACGGCGTCGACGACCTCCTCGCCGCGGTGCGCGGGGAGGCAGTGCATGAAGCGTGCGTTCGGTCCGGCGATCTTCATGATCTCCGGCGTGACGGAGAGCTTGCGCAGCGCCGCGATCTTCTCGGGGCAGTCGGTCTGTCCCATCGAGATCCACGCATCGGTGTAGACCGCGTCGGCGCCGCGGATCGCCGCGGGGTCGTCGGCGAGGGCGATCGTGGCGCCGGTGCGCGCGGCGATCGACTGGATCTCGCCGACGAGTTTCGCGCACGGGCGGTGCCCGGCGGGCGTGACGACCGTCATGCGGCCGCCCATGATCGCGACGAGCTCCATCAGAGAGAGGCACACGTTGTTGCCGTCGCCGAGCCAGGCGAGATGGCACGATTCGAGCGCGATGCCATGCTCGACGAGCGTCTGCGCGTCGGCGAGCGCCTGGCACGGATGCGCGCTCTCGCTCAGCGCGTTCACGATCGGGATGCGGCAGTGATCGCGCAGCCCCACGAGCGTCTCGTGCCGGAACACGCGCGCCACGATCACGTCGCACCAGCGCTCGAGATTGCGGCCGTAGTCGGCGACCGGCTCGCGCACGCCGATCGGCTCGTTGCGGTGGTCGAGGAAGGTGACGCAGCCGCCGAGCTTCTGGAAGCCGATCTCGAACGAGACGCGCGTGCGGAGCGACGGCTTCTCGAACAGCATGACGAGCGCGCGCTGCGACAGCGCGTCGCGGAACGGCCGGTAGTCGGCCTTCAGCGTGCGTGCGAGCGCCAGCACCGCGCGGATCTCGTCGGCCGAGAGGTCGGCGACGCGGAGGATGGAGCGGCCCTCGAGGGCGGTTGCTGCGGAGAAGTCGTTCGGGCGGGGCATGGTGCGGTCCTTCCTGTCCGTTCAGGCGAGGGCGGGTTCGTGATTGCGGACGGAACCGGACACGGCGACGACGCGTGTGCCCGCGGCGGAGGTCGCGATCGCGGCGGGGTCGCGCCACGAGGCGATCGTCGCGGGGCAGCCGGCGTCGATCGCGGCAGCGAGCGCGTTGCGCACCTTGGGGATCATGCCGCCCGAGATGGTGCCGTCGGCGATCAGCGCCTCGATGCGCGTGGCGTCGAGATCCGGGATGAGGCGCTTCGCGCCGTCGAGGACCCCCGGCACGTCGGTGAGGAGGACGAGGCCCTCGGCGCCGAGGACGCGCGCGATCGCGCATGCGGCCTCGTCGGCGTTCACGTTGAGCGGCTCACCCTTCTCGGAAAGCCCGATCGAGTTGACGACCGGCATGAATCCGGCCATGAGCAGCGTGCGCGCGACGGTGCCGTCACCGCCTGTGATCTCGCCGACCTCGCCCGCGTCGAAGGCGAACTTCGTGGTGTGGCGGCACGTGCAGAGGCCGCCATCGGAGAGCGAGAGGCCCACCACGCGCGCGCCGAGCGACGAGAGGATGCCGAGGAGCTGCATGTGCGCGCTGCCTGCGAGCACGCCGACGACCTGCGGGATCGCCTCGCGCGTGGTGACGCGGATTCCCTCGATGCGCGGAGTCTCGATGCCGACGAGCTTCAGCTGGCGGTCAACCTGCGCGCCGCCGCCGTGGACGAGCACGATGCCGCCCGCGTGCGCGCGATGCAACGCGATGAGGCCGGCGAATGCATCGAGATGGGCGTGCGCCTCCTCGAGCAGCGCGCCGCCGATCTTGACGACGAGCGGCGCGTGCGCAGTGCGCGCGACGCCTGCGGCGGTCGCTTCAATCTCGACGGTCTTCGAGGGGAGCGGAACTCCGTTGGTCACGAGGCACCTCCTGCGATGGCAAGGGCGGGGGTTGTCGCCGGGAGGAATCCGGTCGCCTCGGGAAGCCCGAAGCGGATGTTCATGCACTGGACGGCCTGGCCGGCGGCGCCCTTCACGAGGTTGTCGATCGCGCTCTCGACGATGAGGTGCGTGCCGTGCGCCGTGGTCTCGAGCATGAAGCCGATGTCGCAGAAGTTGGTGCGCTCGACGGCGGCGACGCTCGGCCAACGGCCGGGCTTCAGCATGCGCACGAAGGGACGGTCGCCGTAGGCGGCCTCGTACGCGGCGCGCACGGCGGCCTCGGTCGTCCCGGGCACGAGGTCGAGGTGCACGGTCGCGAGGATGCCGCGGTCGTAGCAGCCGAGGTGAGGCGTGAAGATGGTGGCGATCCCCGCGTGCTCGGCGATCTCGGGCCGATGGCGGTGCTTGAACACGCCGTAGGCCTGCATCGAGACCTCGCAGAAGAGGCTCTTCGTCTCGGCCTTGCGGCCGGCGCCGGAGACGCCGCTGGTCGCGTCGACGATGGCCGGACGCGTCGTGTCGACGAGGCCCGCCTCGACGAGCGGAAGTATCGCGAGGATCGAGGCGGTCGGATAGCAGCCGGGCACGGCCACAAGGCGCGCTTCGGCGATCGCCTCGGCGTTGAACTCGGCGAGGCCGTAGACGGCCTCCGCGAGCAGGTCGGCGTGCTCGTGCGCGAAGCCGTAGTTCTTCTCGAACACCGCGCGGTCGGAGAGCCGGAACGCGGCCGAGAGGTCGAGGACGAGAATGCCCGCGTCGACGAGCGCTCGCGCGACCTCGTGCGACAGCTCGTGCGGAGTCGCGAGGAAGATTGCGTCGAGTTCGAGCGCCTTCGCGGCATCGACGGAGAAGGGCTCCACCTTCAGCGCCCCGACGGGCAGCGACTCGAAGCGCGGGAACAGATCGGCCGCAGTGGGAGCGCCTTCCTCGGCCTTCCGGGAAGAACCGAAGAGACCGACGATCTCGGCGCACGGGTGTGCGGCAAGGATCGCGAGGAGTTCGGCGCCGGCGTAGCCGCTCGCACCGACGATGCCGCAGCGGAGGGGGTGGGTGGGTGCGTGCTTCATTTCCAACGGAGGCTCCATTCCAACGGGGATCCCGTTCGAGCGGGGATCATGTGCGGCGCAGGCTCGCGGGACGGTGCGTGCTGCGCGGCGGGGGGTGTCGTGACGGAAGTTGCGTGATGCGGATGACTGGCGGCGCGATGCCGCGGTGTGCGGAAGGTGGCTCAGGCCATGCCCGCGAGGTCGCGGAACTGCTTTGCGATCCGTCGCGCGGCGAGCTCGCTGCGCGCAGCCACGAAGACGGTGTCGTCGCCGGCGATGGTGCCGAGGACGCCCTGGATGTTGGAGCGGTCGAGCTCGATCGCGAGCGCGTTGCCGTGACCGATCGGCGTCTTGAGGACGACCAGCGTGCCGCCGACGTCGATCGAGGTCACCTCGCGGCGCAGTGCGCGCTCGAGGGCGCCCTCGACGGTGACGACCGCGGGTGCCGCTCCCGGCAGCTGGTAGCCGCTCGGGCCCTTCAGCACCCCGATCTCGGAGAGGTCGCGCGAGAGCGTGGCCTGCGTGGCGTCGACACCCTCTCGGGCGAGGAGCTTGGCGAGTTCGGCCTGGCTCCAGATCTCGCTCGAGGCGATGAGGTTGCGGATGATGGCGTGGCGTCGCGATTTCATGGCTGCTTCACTCGTGACTTCCAGGCCCGTCGTGCCGGAGAATGGCGATCCGGCCCGGCCCTCGGGGCCGGAACTTCCTCCACCCGGGCGGATGGATATGCACTGGAGGGAAAAATATACACACTCCTGCATAGAACGCAAGGCTCGTGGATATTTTTCCGAAACGAATCAGAAGGCGGGCGCCGGGCCGATCCGAAGTCCGGGCGAGGCGGCTCGCGCCAGGATGCCGAGATCCGGCTCCCTGGCCGCGCGAAGGCCGCGCGGAAGATCGCCGGCCGCCGCGCGGGCGAAACTGCCGGCGAGAAGCGGGACGTGCAGCACCCTCGGGGACGGGTGGCGCGTGGGATCGGCGCCTGTCGCGCCGACCGCGGAGCGGAGTGCGGCGGCCGGCGCCGGTCCCGCGAGGCGCGTGAGCGCGCGAGAGAGCAGGGCCCCGGCCAGCGGCTTCGGTAGCCGGAGCGCTGCTTCGATCGTGAGCCGCATCGGCCCGACTCGGACCACTCCTGCGGGGGGCACGCGATGGAGGCCAGCCGTTTCGAGCCAGGCGTCGCTCACGGGCGCGCCGAACGCCGGGGCGTACCAACGCGCCGAGATCCCGGTCGCCGAGACCAGGCGTTCGTGTGCCCGGAGCGGATCGTCGGGGCCCGCGCGTACCGGATCAAATCCGAAGAGACCGATCTCGTGCTCGAGGGCAAGCCGACGCGCGAGCGCGATGTGCCGCTCGATGTGCGCGCCAGGGACCAGGAAGGTGACGCGCACCCCATGGTGACGGCAGAGTTCGGCAGCGCGTTCGGCACCGAGAGTGGCCAGCTCGTCGAGGCGGCGGTCGGGCAGTGACATCGCACCGGCGCGACCCGCGCCGACGAGCGCGATCGAGATCGCGAGTGGCAGCGGGGGAGCCGCGGCGGCGGGCGTTGCCGCGAATGAAACGCGCCGCTGGCCCGGAGAGCCAGCGGCGCGGAATGATTCGTTGACGTCGTCGAGCGGCGCCTGCGAGCCGAGCGAGAGATCGAGGGTTCCGACGGCGGGCGTGGCTTCGGTGCGCGCCGCGTGGTGATCCGGCGTGCCGCCGACGGCAACCCGCCGCACCTCCCCGACGCGACTCACTCCTCGCCGCCCCCGTGACCACCATCGTGATCGTCGTCGTCGTCGTCGTCGTGATCGTGGAACTGCTCGAGCTGCTCGGGAATGCTCGGGAGGATGGGCTTGCCTTCCGCCTGCATCTTGCGCTTGTACGCCTCGACCTTCTGCTTCTCCGGCACGAGGATCATGCCGATCGCCTTGCCGTTCATGCGGGGAGGAACCTCGACCTTCGCGAGATCGGAGAGGCGCTCGATGATGTCCTCCATCCGCTCGTCGCCCTTCTGGCGGAAGGCCATCTCGCGGCCCTTGAACTTCTGGATGATCTGCACGCGGTGGCCTTCGATGAGGAACCGGCGCGCCTGCGCGACGCGGATGTCGACGTCGTGCGGATCGATCTTCATCGATCGGCCCAGACGGACCTCCTTCATCTCGGACGCCTTGCTCTTCGCCTTGTTCGCCTTCTCCTTCTTCGACTGCTCATACTTGAACTTGCCGAAGTCCATGATCTTGCAGACCGGTGGACGGCTGTCGGGCGCGATCTCGACGAGATCAAGACCCAGTTCGTACGCGCGGCGCTTGGCGTCGTCGAGCTCGACGACGCCGAGCATCTCGCCTTCCGGGTCGAGCAATCGAACCGGAGAGATGCGGATGCGGTCGTTGATGCGAGGGCCAAAGTCCCTCGAATCCTGGCGGGGTCCCCCAAACGGTCGGCGAGGCGGGTAGATGGGTCGGTTCCTTTGAAAGAGGTTCGCGTCAGCGGGCGACGATGGTGACGGGAATGCGCGCAGCGGACGCGTCGCCAGCGTCCGAAACGGCCGAATACGCAAAAGCAGAGTGGACGACCTCGGTCGCACCGACGCTGCGCAGCAGTGAGCCTCTGGTCGAGGGCTCGGTCATGCGGAGCGGGTCGGGCGGGTCGTCATGACCCGGACGATAGCACTTTCCGGCCCGAATGGAAGAGGAAACGGCCCAACCGCCACCCGGAGCGGGCGGATGCCCCCCGGGAATCGGTTCCTGCCGGCGCGACTGCCGCGGTCCCGCAGCCGGGGGGTGTATCTTCGCCACGGGAGCGGGCTCCGGCCGTGTCACTGGCCTCGCGGATGTCGTATGGACGGACATGGCGAGTTCGTCGTTCGGCTTCCTCCGGTCAGGCGACGGGCACTTCCCGACCACGCACGCGACCTGGATCGTGCGCACGCTCGCGGGCGGCGACGATGGGGTCGTGGCGGTTCGTCGACACGTGATGGAGCGCTATCGCGACGCGCTGATGGCGTACGCGGGTGCGCTTCCCGCGCGCGCGATCGCGGAGCCTGCCGAACTTGTGGCCGGGTTTTTCGCGCGACGACTGAGCTCGCCGGCCTACTTCGAGACCTGGCAGGCAAGCGGACTTCCGCTCCGGCGCTACCTGATGACGGGGCTTTCGCTCGATGCGCGCACGCTCTTGCGCAGCGAGCGACGCGAGGCGGAGCGGCGTCGGCGCTACGCAGCGGAAGAGGCGGCCGAGGCGCGTGAACGTGCGCGGCGCGAGGCCGACGCGGAGGCCGCGTTCGAGCGTGCGTGGGCGAGAACGGTGGTTGCCGAGGCGTGCGAACGCGTGCGCGCGGATCTGGCGGCGGAGGGAGACGGGCAGGCGTGGGAGGTGTTCGAGGCGCATGTGCTGCGAGGCGAGTCGTATGGGCAGATCGCGGATGCGCTGGGCTCGGCGAGCGTTGACGGTGCCGAGCGTGTGAGCGAGGAGGCGCTCGCGGTCTGCGTGCGGCGTGTCGGTCGACGGATGCGCGCCGCATTGCGGGCGGTTCTCGCCGAGGAGGGGGCTTCGGCGGAGGAGATCGAGCGCGAGTTGCGCGTGGTGCTTGCGAGGTTGCGGGCGTGAGCGGGGACGCAATGCGTGCGTGGCTTGACGATGCGGCGGCTCGGGCGCGATTTGTCGCGGTGGTCGAGTTAGAGGGGGCCAGTGCGGACGACGCGGAATCCGCCACACGGCTGGACGAGTCCGTGGCGTTTGCGCGGCCGCGTCGAGGGCCTGCGCGATTTTCGCGAAATCAAGCGTGGGTCTTCCCGCTCGTCATCGTCGTCGGCTTTGCAGCCATGCACGCGGCGCGGGTCGTTCCGAGCGCTGCGGGCGAAGATGCGGACGAATCATCCGCGAGGAGTTTGGTGATGCAATCGAAGTTCCGGTCTGTTGCCGCGGGTGTCGTGGCTGTCGCTGGTTTGGCGTGCGCGGGCGTCGCGGTGGGCGATGCGGTCGAGTGGCGCGTGGAGGATGGGGGGAATGGGCATTGGTATGCCAAGGAACTAACGCAGCGCACTTGGTACGACCAAAAGGCCTTTGCGGAGAACCTCGGTGGTCACCTTGCGACAATCACTTCTGCGGCCGAAAACTCTTTGGTTTGGTCGATTGCATCACCTGCGTACGTCTGTTGGCTTGGTGGAATCGCTCCCAACGGTCAGGGTTGCAATCCATCGTCGTGGACATGGGTGACGGGTGAGGCGTGGACCTATGCGCCGTGGGCGTCACCGGAGCCAAACTACTGTGATGAGATCGCCCTGACGTTCCGCTCTGGACCGCAGTGGAACAACTACTACCCCGTTCATCTTGATGTAGCGATCATCGAATGGTCCGCCGACTGCAACAACAACGGCGTCGTCGACTTCGGCGAGATCCGGAACGGTCTCGCGGTCGACACCAACGGCAACAACATCCCAGACGAATGCGAGTGCGCGAATGATCCCTCGCTTGCGATCTGCTGCCCCGAAGACATCATCGAGGATGGCGCCGTCAACGCGATCGACCTCGCCGCGATCCTCAACACGTGGGGCACCGACGGCGGCAAGTTCCCGCGTGCGGATGTCGATGGTTCGGGCACCGTCGACGGCGCTGATCTCGCGGCGGTGCTGAGCCAGTGGGGGCCGTGCGAGTAGAACTGCTGAACAGAGCGGGAGCACGTGCCGAACCGTTGCGCGCGCGCATGCGCTCCTTCTGAGTTCCGAGCTTCGTTTTCAAGCAGGCGCGCGATCGATGTGCGCATGGCTGAAGGTCTTCGTCCACCGTGTCCCAGAGCACGCGATGATCGACTCCGTCGTAACCGTGGGCGATGAAATTGCGGAGCGCGATCGCTTGGACGCCTCCGACGACGCGGGCAAAGACGAGCGGATCACTTCGTTCAAGCCGTCGCAGCGCCTCGCCGAGTACCTCGAAGCGGCGCTCGAAGATCGCCTGCAGATCGCGGTTTTCAATCAGATCCGCGAGGCTTGATCGCGCTGCCTTTGCGAGAAGGTCATCGATCTGCGCGAGCGCATCGGTCAGCAGCGCGACTGGTTCACGCGGCGGCATAGACCGGAACTTTCGTTGCATCGTGGATCGCCCGCCAGTGCGCGGCGCGGATTCCGTGAACGCTCAGCACGTCGACACGGCGGCCGAACAGCGCCTCCGCGTCCCGTTGAAATCCCAAGGCCCGCTTCGCGAGGCCTGGTTGGAACTCGCCAAAATCGACCAGAAGGTCGAGGTCACTCTGGGCTGGAGTGAAGCAGCCATGCGCGGCCGAACCCACGACCGCCACCGAGCGCACGGCGTACTTTGCGGCGATATCGCGCAGACCATCAAGATGGGCTGTGATCTCCGCAGGGAGTTGCACGCAGCCAGCGTTGTCGTCCTTCGCGGTCAACGCACGTTCCTTCGCAGCAATCTAGCACCCGATCGATCGCCGACGAAGCGGGTTCGTACGCGAAATCTCGCCGCCCCTCACTTCGCGAGCTTCGCCTGCACCGTGCCCGGGGCGCCCGACAGGAGCCGTCCGGCGATTTCGGCCGCGATTCCGTCGACGAACGCGTCGAACGGCATCTCGCCGAGGTTGGCCTCGACGCCGCGCGCGCGCACGCTGACCACGCGGTTCTCCGCGTCGCGTGGGCCGACCACCGCCATGTAGGGGATCTTCTCCTCGGCGGCGACCTTGATCTTCGCCTGCACGCGGTCGTTGCCATGGTCGACGCTCGCGCGCACGCCGCGGGCCTTGAGCGCGGCGAGGAGTTCGTCGGCGTAGGCCGCGCTCTTCTCGGAGATCGGCAGGACGCGCACCTGCTCGGGGTTGAGCCAGCAGGGGAACGCGCCCGCGAAATGCTCGATCAGGACGCCGCAGAAGCGCTCCATCGAACCGAACGGCGCGCGGTGGATCATCACCGGACGGTGCGGCCTGTTGTCCTGACCCGTGTACGAGAGGTCGAAGCGGACCGGCAGGTTGTAGTCGACCTGCACCGTGCCCAGCTGCCACGAGCGACCGATCACATCCTTCACGACGAAGTCGATCTTCGGGCCGTAGAACGCGGCCTCGCCGGGCTCCTCGCTGAAGGGGACGCCCAGCGTCTTCGCCGCATCGCGGCATGCCTGCTCGGCCTTGTCCCAGTTCGCCGGGTCGCCGACGTACTTCGTGCCGTCCGGGTCGCGCAGGCCGACGCGCACTCGGTAGTCGTGCATGCCGAGCGTCGAGAAGATGATCTTGACGAGCGAGAGGCAGCCGAGCACCTCCTCGGCGACCTGGTCCTCGCGCACGAAGAGGTGCGCGTCGTCCTGCGTGAATCCGCGGACGCGCGTCATGCCGTTGAGCTCGCCCGACTGCTCCCAGCGGTACACCGTGCCGAACTCGGCCAATCGCACGGGGAGATCGCGGTAGCTGTGCGGCTCGCTCGCGAAGATCTTCGCGTGGTGCGGGCAGTTCATCGGCTTCAGGAGGAAGCCGTTGATGAGCTTGTCCGCGTCCATCACGCGATCCTGCGCGATGACCTCGCGGCCCGTGCGCTCGTTGAGTTCACGCGCGAACTGGGCGCTGACGCCATCGATCCGCGCCACGAGCTCGCCGCACGAGCAGCCCGAGTCGCAGAGCCTCGTGAGATCGTCGCCCTCGACGATCGCGGGGAACTGCGACTCCTTGTAGTAGGGGAAGTGTCCGCTCGTCTTGTAGAGGTCGAGCTTGCCGATGTGCGGCGTGTAGACCTGGTGGTAGCCCTGCTTGCGCAGCTCCTCGCCGATGAAGTTCTGCAGTTCGTTGCGGACGATCGAACCCTTCGGCGTCCAGAGGATGAGACCCTGGCCGACCATCTCGTCGATGTGGAAGAGCCGCAGCTGCTTGCCGAGCGTGCGGTGGTCGCGCTTCTTCGCCTCGTCCTGGAGGCGCGTGTACTGCTCGAGCTCCTCCTTCGTCGCGAAGGCGGTGCCGTAGACGCGCGTGAGGCGGTCGAGCTTCTCGTCGCCCTTCCAGTAGCTCGACGCGAGCGAGAGCACCTTGAAGGCTCCGACCTTTCCAGTCGCGGGCACGTGCGGGCCGCGGCAGAGGTCCTCCCAGTTCTTGCCAGGCTCGCCGGTCGCGTACCACGACAGCGACTTCGAGCCCGCCTCGACCGCGCGCTGCGCGTTGTCGAGCTTGAACTTCGAGCCTTCCTTCTCGAGCTTTGCGATGCCGTCCGCGATCGGCAGCTCGTATCGCGTGAACGGGCGGTTCTCCGCCACGATCCTCGCCATCTCGGCCTCGACCTTCTCGAAGTCGTCGGCCGACATGATCTTCCCGTCGGGGAAGAGCATGTCGTAGTAGAAGTTCGTCTCGAGCGGCGGGCCGTACACGAGCTGCACGCCCGGGTAGAGCCGCTGGATTGCCTCGGCCATGATGTGCGCGCACGAGTGGCGCAGGAGATAGAGGGCGTCGGGGCTCACCGTGCCGTCGCGGTTCTTGGCGGTGACGATCGCGAGCGACGAGTCGCTCTCGATCCGGTGCGCGAGGTCGACGAGCTCGCCGTCCTTCGCGAGGTTCGCACCCGTCGTCCCGACGCGGCCTCCGAGGGCGCTCTTCGCGAGCCCCGCGCCGATCGAGGCGGCGACCTCGCCCACGGTGGGGGCGTTGGCGAACTCCTTGACAGAACCGTCGGGAAGGGTGATCCGGACCATAGGGGCGGCGAGTGTAACCCGCGGCGAGGGCGGGCGGTGCGCGCCCCTCCGGCGCGCTACCCTGCGCGGATGACGGCCGCGCCCTTTCTCGCGCTCCTCCTCGGACAGACCGCCGCATCGTCGGCGACGCTGCCGGCGGAGCAGGCTGTGCCCGAGCCTGCGCGACCTGCGCCGGTCGTCGTCGTCGATCGCGACAACGTCGAGATCCGGGAGTCGTGCGCGCTCGCGATTCCCCGCGCGGTCCGCGATGCGGATGGCAATGGCGTCGTGCGGATCGTGGCCGACGGGGTGACGGTCGACCTCGGCGGCGCGACGCTCGACTCGGGACTCGACCGCGCGCGACCGGACGCCTTCGCGGGGCTCGGGATCGTGGTCGCCGCGAAGGGCGTGACGCTGCGCAACGGCTCGGTGCGGGGCTTCAAGGTCGCGATCTCGGGTGAATGCTGCGACCGGACGACGTTCGAGGCCCTGGACGTCTCCGACAACCACGCGCAGCTCCTGAAGTCGACGCGCGAGAAGGAGGACGAGGCCGACTGGCTCTATCCGCACGAGAATGACCGGGGCGAACAGGTCGAGCAGCATGGCGCGGGGCTCTCGATCGCGAACGCGCGGGAGGTGGTCGTGCGGGATGTCCGTGCGCGGCGCACCCAGAACGGAATCGTCCTGTCCTCGGTGCACCACTCGAGGATCTACGACAACGACTGCTCGTTCCTCTCGGGCTGGGGCCTCGCGATGTGGCGCTCGTCCGACAACGTCGTCTGCCGCAACGCGTTCGACTTCTGCATCCGCGGCTACTCGCACGGCGTCTACAACCGCGGGCAGGATTCCGCGGGGATCCTCATGTTCGAGCAGTGCTCGCGGAACGTCGTCGCCCTCAACAGCGCGACGCATTGCGGCGACGGGATCTTCGGATTCGCGGGCCGAGAGGCGCTTGGCGAGAAGCCGTGCCCTTCGTCGAGGATCGACTTCGACGCCGAGGGAAAGGGCGGCTTCGACGCGTGGTACCGGGGACGCGGATGCAACGGCAATCTGTTCGCGCTCAATGATCTTTCGTACGCCGCGGCGCACGGCCTCGAGATGACGTTCAGCTTCGGCAACACCGTCGTCGCGAACCGCTTCGCGGAGAACGGGATCAACGGCGTGTGGTTCGGCTACGCGCGCGAGTCGCTCGTCCTGCGAAACGAGTTCGAGCGGAACGTCGCCGGAGACATCGCCGCCGAGCACGCGCAGCGCCTGCGCATCGCGCGCAACGATTTCCGCGGGAGCCGGACGGGCATCGCCCTCTGGGACGACGAGGATCCGGGGCTCGCGAAGCTGCCTTGGACCGCCGCCAACGGCAGCCCGTGCATCGACAACGCCGTCGTCGACAACGTCTTCGCCGACGAGGGGCTCGCCATCTCGCTTCGGGCCGCGCTCCGCACCGTCGTCCGCGGCAACCGCTTCCACCAGGTCGTGCGCGAGCTCGAGGAGCGCGACGCGCCCGAGGGCCAGCGGAGCGCCGATGCGGCGTCGTCCGAGGTCGGCGGGATGACGCCCGAGGATCTCGCGCCGCTGCTGGCCCCGCTCGACGCGCTGCCCGGGAAGGCGCGGCCGGTTGGCGCGCGCGTGGAGCTGCGCGGTCGCGACAGGATCGTCATGGGCGCCTACGGTCCGCAGGAACCTGTGGCGGGCGCCGCGCCCGCGTCGGTCGTCCCTTCGGAACCCGCCAAGAAGGAGCAAATGCCGTGATCTGCCCGTTCTGCAAGGCCGACGACGACAGCGTGATCGACTCGCGCGAGGCCGATGGCGGCACGGCTGTGCGGCGCCGCCGCGAATGCAACCAGTGCAAGCGGCGCTTCACCACCTACGAGCGCTTCGAGCGCGCGGACAAGTTGACGGTGGTGAAGCGCGACGGGACGCGCGTGCCGTTCAACCCGGACAACGTCATGCGCGGCATCCTGGCGGCGTGTGGCAAGCGGCCGATCTCCGCCGAACGGAAGGCGCAGATCGTGCGGGAGATCGAGGACAGCCTGAATCGGGAGTACGAGCGCGAGGTGCCGAGCGTCGAGATCGGTCGCCGCGTGGCGGCGCAGCTGCGCGCGATCGACGACATCGCGTACATCCGCTTCGCGAGCGAGCACGAGGACTTCCGCACGATCGAGGATCTCGCCGCCGAGGTGAAGGACGTGCAGGAAAGCCCCAAGGATCTCCCGGATCAGACGCGGCTGTTCGACGAGGCTTGAGTCGTCGGGCTTGAGTCGTCGGGCTTGAGTC